>JALTZY010000027.1 GCA_027045905.1 Paracoccaceae bacterium | reverse complement strand
GCTCAAGGCGGCGGTTGTCGAGCCCCCAGTCGGGCGCGGAGGGGGCAAAGCTCATGGGCAGGAAGCGGCGGTAGGAATTCATGTGCGGGGCAAAGATCGCCTGCAAATCGCGCATGGTGTCGAGCAGCCCGCCAACCGCCGCCTTGAGCCGGTCGCCCACCCCGCTTTCGGCGGCGAAGATATTGGCCCCCGCCGCATCCTGCACGCTCACATGCACATGCATCCCGTTGCCGGGGTGATCGGCATAGGGCTTGGCCATGAAGGTGGCCTCGAAGCCATGCGCCCGCGCCACCCCGCGCACCAGTCGGCGAAACCACAGCGCCATGTCGGCGGCAAACAGCACGTCGTCGGTATGGTGGAAATTGACCTCGAACTGGCCGGGGCCGTATTCGGCGATCAGCGTATCGGTGGGGATCCCTTGCGCCTCGGCCGCGGCAAGGATGGCGGCGAGCAACGGCTGGTGCCTTGCCAGCACGTCGAGGTCGTAATTCTGCGCGTCAGGGCTGTGCTCGGGCGGGCGCGGGGGCTCTTCGGGGCGTGCGCGCGGGCGGATCAGGTAGAATTCGAGCTCGGTCGCCACCACGGGCCTCAGCCCGCGCTCGGCGAAGCGCGCCTGCATCGCCGCGAGCCGCCCGCGCGGCGAGGTGAAGGGCAGCGCGCCCCGGGAGTCGCGGGAGGCGGGGGGCTCGTGCATCTCGACCTGCACCTGCGCCACCTTGCCCGTGCCTTCCGCGCTGGCCCAGGGCACCGGCCTGAGCGTGCCGGGGACCGGGATCAGGCGGCCGTCCGGGTCGCCCGCGACGATGCCGAGCCCGGTGGCCTCGACCTCTTCGCCCAGGATGTTGGGCGCGTAGGTGGAAAGCGGCAGGCGCACCTCGCCGGTCGCGAGCTTGGCCGCGTCATCGCCGGGCAGCCACTTGCCGCGAATGACCGCGTTGAGGTCGCACAGCATCAGCTCGATGCGCTCGGGTGCCCCGTGGCGGTCGCTAAAGGCCGCGTATTCTTCGAGAAAATCGCTCATTGGCCAAAGGCTTCCTGCTCCTCGCGCGCGCGCCGGGCGATGGAGCGCTTGGACAGGAGCGACGCGGTGATGACCCCGGTCGTGACAATGGCGATCATGATGGTCGAGAGCGCGTTGATCTCCGGGTTCACCCCGAGGCGCACGGCCGAGAATATCTTGATCGGCAGGGTGGTCGAGGAGGGCCCGGAGGTAAAGGAGGCGATCACGAGATCGTCAAGCGAGAGCGTGAAGGCCAGCAGCCAGCCCGAGATCACCGCCGGAGCGATGATCGGCAGCGTCACCGAGCGAAAGGCGTCAAGCGGCGTGCAGCCCAGATCCAGCGCCGCCTCTTCCAGCGAGCGGTCGAAGCTCTGCAGGCGCGAGGCCACCACCACCGAGACAAAGCACATGGAAAAGGTGATATGGGCGAGCACGATGGTCGTCGCCCCCCGGTCGAGCCCGATGGCGATGAACAGCAGCAGCAGCGCAAGGCCGGTGATCACGTCGGGCATCACCAGCGGCGCGTAGATCATGCCCGAAAACAGCGTGCGCCCCAGGAAGCGCCCGGTGCGTACCAGCACGATCGCGGCCATGGTGCCGAGCAGCGTCGCCACGGTGGAAGAGATCACGGCGACCTTCAGCGTGACCCAGGCGGCCTTGAGGAATGCTTCATCGCGAAACAGTTCGCCATACCACTTCGTCGAAAAGCCGGCCCAGACCGTGACCAGTTTGCCGCCGTTGAAGGAATAGATCACCAGGATCACCATCGGCAGGTAGAGGAATGCGAGCCCCAGGGTCAGCGAGGTGAGGTTGAACCAGCTCAGACGGCGCATGTCCTGCCCTCCCTTCGATTGCGGGCGGGGGCGGGGATTTTCGAAAATCCCTGCCAGGAAAATTCGAATTTTCCTGGCCTGCTCATCCTTCCGCCTCCCGGTTCTTCTGCTCGTTGCGCTGAAAAAGGACAATCGGCACGATCAGCAGCAAAAGCAGCACCACCGCCACCGCGCTTGCCACCGGCCAGTCGCGGTTGGAGAAGAATTCCTCCCACAGAACCTTGCCGATCATCAGCGTGCGCGAGCCGCCCAGAAGCGCCGGGATCACGAATTCGCCCATGGCCGGGATGAAAACGAGGAAGGAGCCGGCGATGATGCCCTGTCTCGACAGCGGCACGGTGACGAGCCAGAAGGCCGAGAGGCGCGAGCAGCCCAGATCCTCGGCCGCTTCCAGCAGGCTTTCGTCGAGTTTCTCCAGCGCGGCATAGATCGGCAGCACCATGAAGGGCAGGTAGGTATAGACGATGCCGATATAGACCGCGGTATTGGTATTGAGGATGGTCAGCGGCTCATGGATCACCCCGAGCCAGAGCAGGAACTGGTTCAGAAGCCCCTCCTGGCTCAGGATCGCCTTCCAGCTATAGACCCGGATCAGGAAGCTGGTCCAGAAGGGCAGGATCACCAGCATCATCAGGGTCGGGCGCCAGTGATCCGGCGCGCGCGCCATGCCATAGGCGATGGGATAGCCCACCAGGAGCGTTAGCAGGGTGGAGAGCACGGCGATTTTCAGGCTCGACAGATAGGCCTTCCAGTAGAGCGCGTCTTCGGTGAGGAACCAGTAGTTTTCCAGGTCGAGCCCCGCGGCCCAGTCCCTGACCCCCTGCCAGCCCCGGCTCAGGTCCAGCGTCGGCGTATAGGGCGGGATGGCAAGGGTCGCGTCCGAGAGCGAAATCTTCAGTACGATCAGGAACGGCACCAGAAACAGCACCAGAAGCCACAGATAGGGCACGGCTATGAGGGCGAAGCGTCTCATCTCGTCAGCACCACGCCGGCGGTGTCGGTGAAGCTGATCCAGACCTCCTGCTCCCAGGTAATGGTACGGCGCTGGATGCGCCGCGTATTGGCGGCCTGCACCTTGACCTTCTGGCCGCCGGCAAGCTCGACATGATAGGTGGAGATATTGCCCAGATAGGCGATGTCGATCACCTTGCCGCGATAGGCATTGGCGCGGCCTTCGGGCAGCTCGGGGGGGCGCTCGGGGCCGATCAGCACCTTTTCCGGGCGGATGGCGAAGGAAACCTCGGCTTCGCCCTGCATCTCCTCGGGGGCGCGGGCGCGGATCGGGGCGAGGCCCTCGGCGAAGGCGATCTCGCAGAAGCCGTCCCTGGGGGGCGAGGCGTGGCCCTTGAATATGTTGATTTCACCTATGAAGTCAGCGACATAGACGCTGTTCGGCGCCTCGTAGATAGTCGCGGGCGTGTCCACCTGCACGATCTTGCCGTGGTCCATCACCGCAACGCGCGAGGCAACCGTCATCGCCTCTTCCTGGTCGTGGGTGACGATCACGAAGGTGGTGCCGGTGCGCTCCTGGATGTCCATCAGCTCGAACTGGGTCTCCTGGCGCAGCTTCTTGTCGAGCGCGCCAAGGGGCTCGTCGAGCAGCAGCAGGCGCGGCGCCTTGGCCAGCGAGCGCGCCAGCGCCACCCGCTGGCGCTGGCCGCCGGAAATCTGGTGCGGCTTGCGCCGGGCGAATTTCTCGAGCCGGGTGAGCTTCAGCATCTCCTCGACCCGGGCGGCGATGCGCGTCTTGTCGCGGGCCATCTCTGAGCGCCTGAGGCCGAAGGCGATATTGTCCCACACGCTCAGATGCGGAAACAGCGCATAGGACTGGAACATCATGTTCACCGGCCGCCTGTTGGGCGGCACCCCGGCGATATTCTCTCCGTCGAGGAAGATCTCGCCCTCGCTCGGATCCTCGAAGCCCGCCAGCATGCGCATGATCGTGGTCTTGCCGCAGCCCGAGGGGCCGAGGAGCGCGAAGAATTCGCGCGCGTAGATGTCGAGCGTCAGATTGTCGATGGCCGTGAAGGTGCCAAAGCGCTTGGTCACGTTCTGGAACCGGATCAGCGGCTTGGCTTCCGGGTCGCCCCAAGGCGCGAATCCGGTGTTTTCCTGAATTTCCAATGGATTGCCTCCACACGACCGGGCCGGGCCACCGCCCCTGCGCCACGCGGGGCGCACGACGCAGGGGGGTGTCGGGTGCCGGGCGCTCAGGTGCCGGACTTGATCCGGGTCCACATCCGGGTCACCAGCCGCTGCACCTTGGGCTCGTAGGGCGTGGTGGTGTAGAGATTCTTCATGGTCTCTTCATCCGGATAGATCGACGGATCCTCGAGGATCTCGGGATCGACGTATTTCTGGCTCTCCAGATTGCCGTTGGCATACCAGACGTAATTGGTCGCCGCGGCGATGTTCTGCGGGTCCATGATGAAATTGAGGAAGGCATGCGCCCCCTCCGGGTTCGGCGCATCGGCCGGGATCGCCATCTGGTCGAACCACATCAGCGCCCCTTCCTCCGGCGCGAAATAGGCGATCTCCACGCCGTTTTCGGCCTCGTCCGCCCGGTCGCGGGCCTGAAGCACGTCACCCGACCAGCCGAAGGCCACGCAGATGTCGCCATTGGCCAGGGCGTTGATGTATTCCGACGAGTGGAACTTCTGCACATAGGGGCGCACGGCGGCCAGGACCGGTTCGGCCTTTGCGATCACGTCGGGGTCGTGGCTGTCGGGGGCCTCGCCCAGATATTTCAGCGCCGCCGGGATCATCTCGCCCGGCGCGTCCAGGAAATGCACGCCGCAGCTGGCGAGCTTTTCCATGTTGGCTGGCTCGAAGATCAGCGCCAGGCTGTTCATCGGCGCATCCTCGCCGAGCACCTCCTGCACCTTGCCCACATTGACGCCGATGCCGGTGGAGCCCCACATGTAGTTGATCGAATACTTGTTGCCGGGGTCGTACTGGGCGGTGCGCTCCTTGATCTCGTCCCACATGTATTTTTCGTTGGGCAGTTTCGAAAAATCCAGCGGCTGGAACACCCCGGCGGCGATCTGGCGCTGCAGGAAGGTGCCCGAGGGAACCACCACGTCATAGCCCGAGCCGCCCGCGAGCAGCTTGGTTTCCAGCACCTCGTTGCTGTCGAACACGTCATAGATCAGCGTGTAGCCGGTCTCCTGCTCGAACTTGGCCAGCAGTTCTTCATCGATATAGTCGGACCAGTTGTAGACCCGTACCTCCTCGGCCATGGCGGCGGTGGCGCCAAGGGCCAGGGCGGCGCTCAGGGTGATCCAGCTTGTCGGTTTCATGGCAGTGCTCCCTGTCTTGCTCCCTGTAACGAGGCGCGGGGCCTCCGTGGCGGCATTTGATCAAACAAATCCCGCCAAGGCAATATGGTAAAATGCTGCGCGCCGGGCTAACCTCTGCGCAAGTCCGGCCGAGGGACGGGGATTCGGCAAGGAAGTAACAGAAGGGTAGGGCCGTTGGAAAAACCCCGCGCGAAGCTGCCGGACCATGAGAAGGCCTATCGGGCCCTGCGCGACATGATCCTCTATGGCGAGCTCAGGCCGGGCCAGGCGGTGACCATCCAGGGGCTGGTGCTGACGCTGTCGATGGGCATGACCCCGGTGCGCGAGGCGATCCGGCGGCTGACCTCGCAGGGGGCGCTCGAATTCCAGGGCAACCGGCGCGTCACAGTGCCCGAGATGAACCTGAAGCGCTGGGACGAAATCGCCCTCGTGCGGCTCCAGATCGAGCCGGAGCTTTGCCGGCAGGCTGTTGACAACATTGGAGAAGAAGGACTGGAAGTCCTGCGCCGCACGGATCGGGCACTGAACCGGGCTATCGCTTCGGGCGATGTGCGTGGCTATCTCGAATACAACACCCGCTTTCACATGGAGCTATATGCCCATGCCGGTGCCGATGTGCTGATGTCGATCGCCGAGATGCTATGGTTGCGCGGCGGGCCCTCGCTCAGGGTGGTGCTCACCCGCTTCGGCACCGCCGACCTGCCCGACATGCATGCCGAGGCGCTGGCGGCGATTGCGGTGGGCGACGGCGCGGCGCTCGCGCGCGCCATGGCGGAGGATATCGGCCAGGGAATCGAGCAGGTGCGCCTTGCCCTGCAGGGAGGCGGGCTCTGAGGTGGGGTTGTTGACACCGAAGAATTTGATCATATTCTGACGCGGCGTTTTTCAATATCGGAGCCGCCCATGACCCGGATCACGAATCACCTGCCCACCGCCCAATTGCAGGCGCTTGACGCGGCCCACCACCTGCACCCCTTCACCGAAAACGCAGCACTGGCCGCAAAGGGCGCGCGTGTGATCACTGCGGCCAGCGGGGTGATGCTGCGCGACAGCGACGGCGCCGAGATCCTTGACGCCATGGCCGGGCTCTGGTGCGTCAATATCGGTTACGGGCGCGAAGAGCTGGCCGAGGCGGCGGCGCGCCAGATGCGCGAGCTGCCCTATTACAACACCTTTTTCCAGACCACCCATGTGCCCGCCATCGCGCTCGCCGACCGGCTCGCAAGCCTCGCCCCGGGCGATCTCAACCACGTCTTCTACGCCTCCGGCGGTTCCGAGGCCAACGACACCAATATCCGCCTCGCGCGCACCTACTGGGCCGAGAAGGGCAAGCCCGAAAAGCAGGTGATCATCGCTCGCCACAATGCCTATCACGGCTCCACGGTGGGCGCGGCCAGCCTCGGCGGCATGAGCGGCATGCACGCCCAGGGCGGCCTGCCGATCCCCGGCATCGTCCATATCGACGAGCCCAACTGGTATGCTGCCGGCGGCGAGGTGAGCCCCGAGGATTTCGGCCTCGAGCGCGCCCGCCAGCTTGAGGCGAAGATTGCCGAGATCGGCGAGGACAAGGTCGCCGCCTTCATCGCCGAGCCGATCCAGGGCGCCGGCGGCGTGATCATCCCGCCCGAGAGCTACTGGCCTGAAATCCAAAGGATTTGCGACGCCCACGAAATCCTGCTGATTGCTGACGAGGTGATCACCGGCTTCGGCCGCACGGGCAACTGGTTCGGCGCCGAGACCTACGCCATCCGCCCCGACATCATGACCATCGCCAAGGGGCTCAGCTCCGGCTACGCCCCGATCGGCGGCTCGCTCATCAGCGACGAGGTGGCCGAGGTGCTGGCGGCAACCGAGTTCAACCACGGCTATACCTATAGCGGCCACCCGGTCGCCTGCGCGGTGGCGCTGGAAAATCTGCGCATCCTCGAGGAAGAGCGCATCATCGAGCAGGTGCGCGAGGAGACCGGGCCGTATCTGAAAGAGAAGTGGGAGGCGCTCGCGGACCACCCCTTCGTGGGCGAGGCCAGGATCGTGGGCTTCATGGGCTCGCTGGCGCTGACGCCCGACAAGGGCGCGCGCGCGCCCTTCGCCGCGCCCGCCGGCACGGTGGGGCTGATCGCGCGAGAAATTTCCTTTGAAAACAACCTGATCATGCGCCATGTGGGCGACCGTATGATCATCGCCCCGCCGCTGGTGCTGAGCAAATCCGAGATCGACACGCTGATCGAACGCGCCATTCGCGCGCTAGACGAGGCCCATGAAGAGGCCCGCAAACAGGGCCTGCTGGTGGCCGGCTGATGGCCCCTCTGGACCTGCTCACGGCCAATGACCGGCCCGGCCAATATCCGCGCTCATACTATGCGGCCACCGCCGAGCCGCCCGGGCCCTATCCTGCGGCCGAGGGCGAAATATCCTGCGATTTCTGCATAATCGGCGGCGGCTTCACCGGGCTTTCGGCGGCGCTGCACGCGGCCGAAGCGGGGCTAAGCGTGGTGCTGCTCGAGGCGCAGCGGGTGGGCTTTGGCGCTTCCGGGCGCAATGGGGGGCAGGTCCATGGCGGCCAGCGGCTGGACCAGGACGCGCTCGAGCGGATGCTGGGGCGCGTCCGCGCCCGCGCGCTGTGGGATCTGGCGCTGGAAAGCGTTGATCTGACGCGCAAACTCGTGGCCCGCCACGCGCCGGATTCCGGCTATGTGCCCGGCATCATCGAGGCCGACCACCGCGCCCGCTTCGTCCCCCACAGCCACGCCTATGCGAGCAAGCTGCGCGACGAATACGGCTACGAGCAGATCCGCCCGCTGAGCCGCGAAGAGATGCGCGAACTGGTCGGCTCGCCCGCCTATTTCGGCGGCACGCTCGACATGGGCGGCGGCCATCTGCACCCGCTGCGCTATGCCTTCGGCCTTGCGCGGGCGGCGTGCGCGGCCGGGGTGCGGATATATGAGACGAGCCGCGTGACGGGCGTCAAGAGTGGCGCCAAGGCACTGATAACGGGCGACAAATTCCACGTCACCGCCGGCCATCTGCTCTGGGCCTGCAACGGCTATCTGGGCCGCGCCGAGCCCCGCATCGCCGCGCGCGTGATGCCGATCAACAATTTCATCGCCGCCACCGAGCCGCTCGACGAGGTCACCGCCCGCGGGCTGATTCGCGATAACCACGCGGTGGCCGACAGCAAGTTCGTGATCAATTACTTCCGCCTCAGCGAGGACCGGCGGATGCTGTTTGGCGGCGGCGAGAGCTACGGCTACCGCTTCCCGCGCGACATCGCCGCCAAGGTGCGCAAGCCGATGGAGGAGATCTTCCCGCAGCTCAGGGGCGTCAGGATCGACTATGCCTGGGGCGGCACGCTTGGTATCACACTGAAAAGGCTACCGTTTTTCGCGCGCCTCGCGCCCAATGTCCTGACCGCCAGCGGCTATTCCGGCCACGGCGTGGCGCTGGCGACGCTGGGCGGCAAGCTCGCCGCCGAGGCCGCCGTGGGCCAGGCCGGGCGCTTTGACATCATGGCCGAACTGCCCGCACCCCCCTTCCCCGGCGCCGCCGCCCTGCGCGCGCCGCTTCTGGCGCTGGCGATGGTCTGGTATTCCCTGCGCGACCGCCTGTAACGCCGACTTGCCGCCTCGCCCCCCAGCCCCTAAGAAGCGACAGGGCCGCCCGGCCCGGTGAGCGGTTGGCGAAAGGGCGAGGATCATGGAAAAGTGGCACCGGCAGACCCAGGCAGTGCATGGGGGCACGCGGCGCAGCCAGTATGGGGAGATGAGCGAGGCGATCTTTCTCACCCAGGGCTTCGTTTACGAGAGCGCCGAGGCGGCCGAGGCGCGCTTCGTGCAGGCGGGGGAAGACGAATACATCTATGCCCGCTATGGCAATCCGACCGTGGCCATGTTCGAGGAGCGCATCGCCCGGCTCGAGGGTGCCGAGGATGCCTTTGCCACCGCGAGCGGCATGGCCGCCGTCTCCGGCGCGCTGATGAGCGGGCTTCAGGCGGGCGATCGGGTGGCGGCGGCGCGCGCGCTGTTCGGCTCCTGCCTCTATGTGCTCGAAGAGGTACTGGGCCGCTTCGGGGTCGAGGTGACGCTGGTCGATGGCGGGGATCTGGCCGCCTGGGAGCAGGCGATTCGGGAGGGGACAAAGCTGGTCTTCTTCGAAAGCGTTTCCAACCCGACGCTAGAACTCATTGATATTGCAGCGGTTTCCGAGATGGCCCACAAGGTCGGCGCGCAGGTCATGGTCGATAACGTCTTTGCCACCCCGGTCTTTTCGCGCGCCTTGGAGCAGGGCGCGGATGTGGTGATCTACTCGGCCACCAAGCATATTGATGGCCACGGGCGCTGCCTTGGGGGCGTGGTGCTGGGCGCGCGCGATTTCATCCGCGGCACGCTCGAGCCCTATATGAAACACACCGGCGGCGCGCTCAGCCCGTTCAATGCCTGGGTGCTGCTGAAGGGGCTGGAGACGCTCGATCTCAGGGTGCGCGCGCAGGCGGCAAGCGCGCAGGCGCTCGCCGAGATGCTCGAGGGCCACGCGGCGCTCAGTCAGGTGATCTATCCGGGCCTTGCCGCCCACCCGGACCATGCGCTCGCCATGCGCCAGATGGGCGCCGGCGGCACGGTGCTGACGCTGGAAGTGAAAGGGGGGCAGGAGGGGGCGTTCCGCTTCCTAAACGCCTTGAAAGTCATCAAGATTTCCAACAATCTGGGCGATGCGAAGTCGATCATCACCCACCCGGCCACCACCACCCACCAGCGCCTGCCCGAGGAACAGAAAGCCCAACTCGGGATCACCCCCGGCCTCGTGCGCCTGTCGGTGGGGCTCGAGCATGTGGAGGATCTGGGGCGCGACATCCTGGGGGCCTTGCAGGCGGTGTAGGCCCTGCGACCCTGCGCCATTTGGTGAACCGCCGCGGAGCCCCTACATTGGGCGGGCGAACAGGTGAAGGAGGAGCTCCGATGAATTACCAATGCCCCGGCCCGGACGAGGCCCCCGACCGTGACGACGCCGCGCGCGCGCTCGAGACCCTGCGCGCCTGGGCGCGGGCCGCCGACCCGGTGGAGGTGGCCGGGCTGGATCCGTCGATCGCTCGGCTGCTGCCCGGGGGCGAGGTGAGCAATTACCCGGCGCTCAGCCGTCAATACCCCGAGGATTTCGTCCCCGATGCGGCCTACAAGGCCACCATGCCCGACCTGCAGAACGGCCCGGCGAGCCTGATTCAGGGCGCGCGCGAGATGATCCAGCATGTGGGGATCTCGAACTTCCGCCTGCCGATCCGCTACCACACCCGCGACGGGGGCGACATCACGCTGGAGACGTCGGTCACCGGCACGGTGAGCCTTGAGGCGGGCAAGAAGGGGATCAACATGTCGCGCATCATGCGCTCCTTTTACGAGCACGCGGAGGAGACCTTTTCCTTCGACGTGATCGAAGCGGCGCTGGACGATTACAAGGCCGATCTGGAGAGCCTGGATGCGCGGATAGAAATGCAGTTTTCCTACCCGGCCCGGGTGAAATCCCTGCGTTCGGGGCTGTCTGGCTATCAATATTACAATATCGCCCTGGAACTGGTCGAGCATCGCGGGGCGCGGCGCAAGTTCATGCATCTGGATTATGTGTACAGCTCCACCTGCCCTTGCTCGCTGGAGCTATCCGAGCATGCCCGGCAGGTGCGCGGCCAGCTCGCCACGCCCCATTCGCAGCGCTCGGTGGCGCGGATCTCGGTGGAGGTGCTGTGCGACGAGGCCTGCCTGTGGTTCGAGGATCTGATCGACCTGTGCCGCCGGGCGGTGCCCACCGAAACCCAGGTGATGGTCAAGCGCGAGGACGAGCAGGCCTTCGCCGAGCTCAACGCGGCCAATCCGATCTTTGTCGAGGACGCGGCGCGGCTGTTCTGCGAACAGTTGCAGCAGGACGGGCGGATCGGCGATTTCCGCGTCATCGCCAGCCATCAGGAGAGCCTGCACAGCCATGACGCGGTGTCGATCCTGACCGAGGGCGAGACCTTCCATGCCGAGAGCCTGGACCCGAAGCTCTTTGAAACCCTGTTTCATGTGGGTTGAGAAGCCGGCCGGGCCCGGGCCGCGCTCTTTTCCCCGGCATTCCTGTCCCCGGCATGTCTGCGCGCGCGGGCGATTTTTCTGCGAGAATCGCCCTCCCGCGCCGTTACCTTGTCGTTGCCGGGGCCGGAGTCGGGGCGGGAGTCGGGGCAAGCGGGCGCTTGACAGCGGGGGCTTGTGTGGCCAAGCCTCGGCCCATGTTCGATCTGCGTCCGATCTTTCATGTCATTGGCGTGCTTGTCGTTGCCCTGGGGGTATCGATGCTCCTGCCCGCGGGGGTGGATTATCTGTTCGGGCGGGCTGATTGGCAGGTGTTCGTGATCTCGGCGGCGGTGACGGTGCTGGTGGGCGGGTCGGTGACGATCGCCACGGCCAGCGCCTCGGGCGGGGGGTTGTCGCTGCAGCAGACCTTCATCCTGACCAGCGCGGTCTGGGCGGTGCTGCCGCTCTTTGGCGCTCTGCCGTTCATGCTGGGGGAGCTGGACCTGCGCCTCGTGGATGCGGTGTTCGAGGCGATGTCGGGGATGACCACCACCGGCTCGACGGTACTGTCGGGGCTGGATGACATGGCCGAGGGGATATTGCTGTGGCGCTCGATGCTGCAATGGTTCGGCGGCATCGGCATCATCGTGGTGGCGATGGCCTTTCTGCCCGAGCTCAGGATCGGGGGGATGCAGATCTTTCGCTCCGAGGCTTTCGAGACCATGGGGAAGGTTCTGCCGCGTGCAGCGGAGATTGCCGGGCAGATCACCTGGATATATCTGGGGCTGACCCTGGTCTGCGCCCTGGCCTTTCTGGCGGTGGGGATGACGCCTTTCGACGCGGTGAATCATGCGCTGACCACCATGTCCACCGGAGGTTTTTCGACCCGGGACGCTTCCATGGGAGCTTATCAGGGGGCGCCGGAATATGTGGCTTCGCTGTTCATGGTGCTCGCCAGCCTGCCGTTCGTGCGCTATGTGCAGCTGCTTGCCGGGACCGCCCGCCCGCTCATGCGCGATCCGCAGGTGCGCGCCTATCTGCTGTTCATTCTGGCGGTGACGCTGATCCTGGCCTTTTACCGGCTGCTGATGAATGGGGACCATCTGGAGCATGGTTTCAGAGAGGGGCTGTTCAATGCCACTTCGATCATTTCCGGCACCGGGTTTTCCAGCACCGATTACCAGCTCTGGGGGACGTTTCCGGTGGTGTTCTTCTTCTTCATCGGGCTGGTGGGAGGATGTGCGGGCTCGACCGCCTGCAGCGTGAAGATCTTCCGCTATCAGTTGCTCTTTGCCTCTTTCCGGGCGCAGATGCGGGCGATTCACAGCCCGCACGGGGTATTCACCCCGCGATATGACGGGCGGCCGGTGGCCGAGGAGGTGCTTTCCTCGGTGATGACCTTCTTCGTCATGTTCGTGGTTTCGCTCGGAGTGCTTTCGGTGGCGCTGAGCCTGACCGGGCTGGATCCGGTGACGGCGATTTCCGGGGCGGCGACGGCCCTGGCCAATATCGGCCCGGGGCTGGGCGAGATCATCGGGCCGGCGGGCAATTTCGCCCCGCTCAACGATCTGGCGAAATGGATGCTGAGCGCGGCCATGCTGGTGGGGCGGTTGGAGCTTCTAGTGGTATATGTCCTGTTTACCGCAACGTTCTGGAGGGGATGAGATGGAACGTCCGCTGGGAGCGCAGATCGCCCACCTGCTCCGGGCGCATGGCGTCGAGGTAGTGTTCGGCATCCCCGGGGTGCACAATATCGGCCTCTATCGCGGGCTCAAGGCGGCGGGTATCCGCCATGTGCTGGCGCGCCACGAACAGGGGGCGGGCTTCATGGCCGACGGATATGCGCGCGCCTCGGGGCGGCCCGGGGTCGCCTTCACGATCAGCGGGCCCGGGCTTTGCAACCTTCTCGCGCCGCTGGGACAGGCATATTCGGACAGCGTGCCGGTGCTGGCGCTCTCTTCCTGTCTCGACGAAACGGCGGCGCGGCGCGGCCAGCTGCACCAGATGCGCGATCAGGCCGGGGCGGCGGCGGCGCTCTGCGACTGGTCCGAGGTGGCGCGGACGCCCGAAGCGGCCTTCGGGCTGATCGAGCGGGCCTTTGCCGAATTCGCCAGCGCGCGGGCACGACCGAAACATCTGAACCTGCCGATCGGCCTCATGGAAGCGCCGGCCGGGCCGGTGGCCGCGCTGCGCCCCGATCTTCTGGCGCCGCGCCCGGACCCGGCGCAGATGGCCGAAGCGGCGGAGCTGGTGCTGGGCGCGAAGCGGCCTCTTTTCATCTTTGGCGGCGGGGCGCGGGGGGCTTCGCAGGCGGCGCGTGCGCTGGTGGCCTGTCGCAAGGCCGCCTCCATGGTCACGCTCGCCGGGCGCGGGATCATCCCCGACGGGGCACCCGGGGCCTTTGGCCCGGTGCTGGCTCGCCCGGGCGCGACCGATATCGTCGCCAGTGCCGATCTGCTGGTCGTGGTGGGCTCGGAACTGGCCGAAACCGACCTGTGGCGGGCCGAGTTGGGCCATGCGGGGCCGATGATCCGGGTCGATCTGGATGCAGAGGTGCTGGCGGATTCGGCGCGCGCAGAGCTTCCGGTGCTGGCCGATGCGCGGGTGTTCCTGGAGGAGCTTCTGGCGCTGGTCGAGCCCTACCCGGCGCGCGCCTCGGGCTGGAAGAGCGACGAGGTGCAGGCGGCCCGCGTGGTCTTTCGCGAAGAGGTGGAGGCGACGCGCCCGGGGATCGCGCCCATCGTCGCGGCGCTGGCGGCGGGGCTTGACGAGGAGGCGATGATCTACTCCGACATGACCCAATTCGCCTATCTGGCCAAGGAACTCTGGCCGATGCGCCGCCCGGGCCACTGGCACCACCCCTACGGCTTCGGCACGCTGGGCTACGCGCTGCCCGCGGCGATCGGCGGCGCGCTGGCGCGCCCCGGTGCGCCGACCCTGGCGATTGCCGGCGATTACGGCTTCCAGTTCACGCTTGCCGAGCTTGCGGTGGCACTCGAGCAGGAGCTGAGCCTGCCGGTGCTGCTGTGGGACAATGGCGGGCTGGGCGAGATCGAATCCTGCATGGAAGCGGCCGGGATCGACCCTGGCCCGGCGCGGCTTCAGAACCCGGATTTCCTATCCTTGGCAAAGGCTTACGGGGCGGATGCCGTGGCGCCAGAGAGCCTTGGCGCGCTGGTGGAGGCGGTCAATGCGGCCTTTGCTGCCGGGCGGCCGACGCTCATACGCATGACGCCCGCGCTCACGGCCTGAGGCGGCGCGCCTTTTCAGGAGCGAGGCTCGTCAGGCGTGAGGCCCGCGCGGGCGTGGCAGGTATTCGACGGTCGGGCTGTGCTGATTGGGCTGCGGATAGAGCGTCATCATCTGCATGACGCTTTCCGGTATCTCGGTGCTGACCGGCAGGCCCAGCGCCCGCGCCTCGTCGGGAAAGATCGGGTAATCATGCGTCCAGCGTCCCTCGGACAGGGTTTTCGCCAGTTCGGCCGCCTTGTCGGGGGGCATCCGGTCCTCCAGCAGACTGGTGGCGGTGGCCTGCACCTGGGCAATCGCCTTTTGCGACTGGTCGGCTAGGATCAGGGTGGTGTCGTCCACGTCCTTGGCCGGCTTCTTTTCGACCGCGCTCAGGATCGAGGCCGCGGCCTGCTGGCCCAGCTGCGGGTCGATCGGCCCCAGCGTGGCATTGGGCGCCATGATGATCTCGTCGGCGGTGAGCGCGATCAGGGTGCCCCCCGACATGGCGAAATGCGGCACGAACACGGTGACCTTGCCCGGGTGATCCCTGAGCGCGCGGGCGATCTGGGTGGCGGCGATGACCAGCCCGCCCGGCGTGTGCAGCACCAGGTCGATGGGCGTGTCGCTGTCGGTCATGTGAATGGCGCGCAGGATTTCCTCGGAATCGTTGATGTTGATGTAGCGCATCAGCGGAAAGCCGAGAAAGCTCATGGTCTCCTGCCGGTGCACCAGCAGGATCACCCGCGAATTGCGCTTGCGCTCCATCTGGGCGATCTTGCGCTTGCGCGCGCCCTCCAGCATCCGCCGCTGGAAGATCGGCTGCAAGGCGGAGAAGATGAAGAAAAGCCAGATCAGCTGGCCTAGGTCGATGCCGCCGCTATCCATGTCGCCGCTCCTTCGCTTCGCCAGAACGATAGGGCGGATTCGGTCTCGGGGGAAGGGCGGACATGCCTGCCCGCCCCGCCATTCTTGCGCTCGGGCTCAGTTCTTTTCCTGATCGACCAGCTTGCCGGCGGAGATCCACGGCATCATTGCCCGCAGGTCCTTGCCGACCTCTTCGATCTGGTGGGCGTCATTCAGCCGGCGCGTGCCCTTGAAGAATGGCTGGCCGACGGCGTTCTCCAGCATGAAGTCGCGCACGAACTTGCCCGACTGGATGTCGTCCAGCACCGCTTTCATCCGCGCCTTGGTCTCGGATTTCGGCAGCACCCGGGGGCCGGAGACATATTCGCCATATTCGGCGGTGTTGGAGATCGAGTAGTTCATGTTGGCGATGCCGCCCTCGTAGATCAGATCGACGATCAACTTCACCTCGTGCAGGCATTCGAAATAGGCCATTTCCGGCGCGTAGCCCGCCTCGACCAGGGTTTCGAAGCCCATGCGGATCAGCTCCACCAGACCGCCGCAGAGCACCGCCTGCTCGCCGAAGAGGTCGGTTTCGCATTCCTCGCGGAAGGTAGTCTCGATGATGCCGGAGCGCCCGCCGCCGATCGCCGAGCAATAGGAGAGGCCCAGTTCCAGCGCACGGCCGGTGGCATCGGTATGCACGGCCACGAGGCAGGGTACGCCGCCGCCCTTGACATATTCGCCGCGCACCGTGTGGCCCGGCCCCTTGGGCGCCATCATGATGACATCGACGCCCGCCTTGGGCTCGATCAGGTTGAAATGCACGTTGAGCCCGTGGGCAAAGGCAATGGCCGCGCCCTCGCGGATATTATCATGCACATACTTCCTATAGGTTTCGGCCTGAAGCTCGTCGGGCATGGTGAACATGATGAGGTCCGCCCAGGCGGCGGCCTCGGCGATGCCCATGACCCTGAGTCCCTCGGCTTCGGCCTTGGCGGCGGAGGGCGAGCCCTCGCGAAGCGCCACGACCAGCTCGGTGGCGCCGCTGTCGCGCAGGTTCAGCGCATGGGCGTGGCCCTGGCTGCCATAGCCGAGAATGGCGACCTTGGTGCTCTTGATCAGGTTGATATCGCAATCGCGATCGTAATAGACGCGCATGAGGCGGCTCCTTCTTGGGTGATGATGGCGGCACTATAGGGCGCGTGGGGTGAAGCGGGTTTCATTATCGACAGAGAATGCTAATACTTGCAGGCAATCATGTGAGTATTTATGGAAAGATGAAAGGATCATGCAGATCAGTGAACCGGACCGCCGCCTGATCCGCCAGTTGCAGCGGGCACCTGATTTGCCGCTGGGCGAGCTCGCCGGGCGCGCCGGGCTGTCGCCGGCCACCTGCTCGCGCCATCTCGAGCGGCTCAGGCGCGCCGGGGTGATCCGCGGCCAGCGGGCGGTGATCAGCTGGGCGGCGCTGGGCTACGAGGTGCAGGTGAGCCTGCGGGTGACGCTGGAAAAGAGCGATCCGCGCGCCTTTGACGACTTTCTCGCCGCCGCGCGCGAGGTGCCGGAAGTGCTGGAGATCCAGACCTTTCTCGGCCGGGTCGATGTGCGCCTGCATGTGGTGGCCCGCGACATGGCCCATTACCAGCATCTCTATCGCGCGCGAATCCTGACGCTGCCGCATCTGGCCGAGGTGGAGGCGCTGGTGCAGATGAGCGAGATCCTGGCCGACCGGGGGCTGCCGCTGTGAGGGTGGACGAGATCGACCGCGCCTTTCTGCGCGTGCTGGCCGAAGATGCGACCCTCTCGGCCGGCGCGCTGGGCCGGCGCTTCGGCCTGAGTCAGCCGGCGGCCTGGCGGCGGCTCAGGCGCCTGCAGGAGGCGGGCGTGCTGGCGGGCCGGCGCCTGGTGCTCGACCGCGAGGCGCTGGGCTTTGGCGTCACGGTCTTTCTCGGGGTGAAGCTGGCAGCCAAGCGGCGGGTGAGCCTCGAGGATTTCGAGCGCGCGGTGAGCGCCATTCCCGAAGTGCAGAGCGTGCATCATGTGCTGGGGCTCTATGATTACCGCCTGCGGGTGGCGGCGCGCGACATTGCCGATTTCGAACGCGTCCTGCGCCGGCGCATCATGGTCCTGCCCGGGGTGGGAGAGGTGGAGGCCAATGTGCTGCTGAGCGAAGAGCTGCGCCCGGGGCCGCTTTGATCCGTGCCTGCCTCTCTTCTGCCCGGAAGGATCCGGATGCGCGTGGTCTTCGCGCCCCCGATTTTCCGCGAGAGATCGCGGCCCCGCTGTGGTCAGGCGCGTGCGGCCATCGCGGCGGCGAAGCGGTCGAACAGATAGGCGCTGTCATGGGGGCCGGGGCTGGCCTCGGGGTGGTACTGGACCGAGAATACCGGGCGGTTCTTCATGCGGATACCGCAGTTGGAGCCGTCGAACAGCGAGGTGTGGGTTTCCTTTACGCCTTCGGGCAGGCTCTGGCTGTCCACGGTAAAGCCATGATTCATGGAGGTTATTTCGACCTTTCCGGTTTCGTTATCCTTGACCGGGTGGTTGGCGCCGTGGTGGCCGTGGTTCATCTTCACGGTTTTTGCGCCCAGTGCCAGGGCCAGCATCTGATGGCCGAGGCAGATGCCGAAGACGGGCAGGTCGGTTGTCTCCAGGATGGTGCGGATCATCGGCACGGCATATTCGCCCGTTGCCGCCGGATCGCCCGGCCCGTTGGACAGGAACACCCCGTCGGGCGCATGTACCAGCACCTCCTCGGCGGTTGCCGTGGCGGGCAGCACGATCACTTCGCAGCCGACCGATGCCAGCGAGCGCAGGATGTTGCGCTTGGCGCCGTAATCCAGCGCGACCACCCTGAAGCGGGGGGCTTCCTGGCGGCGGTAGCCTTCGGGCCAAGCCCAGCGGGTCTCGTCCCAGCGGTAGGGCTGCGCGCAGGTGACTTCGCGCGCCAGGTCCAGACCGACCAGGCCGGGAAAGGCGCGCGCCTTTGCCACCAGGGCTTCGATGTCGAAATTCCCCTCGGGGTCATGGGCCAGTGCCACATGGGGGCTGCCCTGCTGGCGGATGGCGCGGGTCAGACGTCGGGTGTCGACGCCGCCGATGCCGATGCGCCCGGTGCTGGCGAGCCAGTCGGCGAGCCTGGCCGTGGCGCGCCAGTTCGACGGTTCCGTCGGGTCCCACTTCACCACCATGCCTTCGGCGACGGGGCGCGCGCTTTCGTCGTCTTCGGGAGTGGTGCCGGTATTGCCGATATGGGGGAAGGTGAAGGTCACCACTTGGCCGGCATAGGAGGGATCGGTCATGATCTCCTGGTAGCCGGTCATGGCGGTATTGAAGCACAGCTCTGCCGTGACTTCGCCGGGCGCGCCAAAGCCCTGGCCAAGGAACAGCGTCCCGTCGGCAAGCGCCAGGCAGGCGGTCGGTTTCTGTGCGGATATGGCGGACATGGCGACTCCCGGATCAAATTGCCGGGAACCTAAAGCGCGTCCGGTGGGGGGTCAAGGGGGGCGCCAGCGGAGGGAAATTTCATGGGTCGTTTGTTATCAATGGCTTGCCGGCGGAGGCGGGTGTTGTCGCTGCGCGCGGGATTGGATAGAGTCGGTATTCCCGGTATTCCCGGCCTTGATGGGGAAGCAGGAACATGGGGTAGGGGACATGGAACTGAGACAGAAGATCAACGAGGCGCTGAAAGCGGCCATGCGCGAGCGCGACAAGGCGCGGCTTTCCACCCTGCGTCTGGTCAATGCCGCGCTGAAGGACCGCGACATCGAATTGCGGAGCCGGGGAGAAGAGGCGGCGCTGAGCGATGCCGATATCCTCGCGATCCTCTCCAAGATGGTGAAGCAGCGCCAGGAAAGCGCGCGCGCCTATGAAGAGGGCGGGCGGCTGGAAATGGCCGAGCAGGAACGGGCCGAAATCCGGGTGATCGAGGAATTCCTGCCGCGCAAGCTGGGCGAGGAGGAGGTTCGGGCCGCGATCGAGGAGGCGATTGCCGCCACCGGCGCCGACTCGATCCGCGACATGGGCAAGGTCATGGGCGCGCTCAAGGGAAAATATGCCGGGCAGATGGATTTCGGCCAGGTGGGGCCGATGGTAAAGGAGCGCCTGGGCTGAAGCGTGCCGAGATGCCGGAGCGAATCTTCTGCGAAAACCGGGCTGCGGGCCTCAGCGCGGCCGTGCGGTTTTCACCTGCCTCAGCAGGCCGGCGATTTCACGGTACAATTGGGGGCGTTCGTCCTCGCTCAGGAAGGCGCCCAGTTCCACCTCGCGGTTGTTACCCTTGAGCGTGACGTAATTCTCCACCGGCCCGCCGGTCCGGTACAGGTGGACGCTGACCCAGTAGGGATTGGCCTCCCATTCGTGGTGACGCCCGTGTGGGCCGTGGCGGGTAAGCCGGATGTGGTCGCTCCACAGGCGCAGTTCCTCGAGGATCTCGCCATCCCGGTAGCTCTTTTCGATGAAGAACCACAAGAGCCAGAGCGCGCCCATGGCCGGGGGCAGGATCCACCAGAGCGAACTCGTGCCGACAAAGGCCAGCAGCGGCACCAGGAACAGCAGGAAGGCCACGCCGATCACCGCCACGAAGCCGCGCCGCGGCAACGAGCGGTAGGGCCACAGATGCATCGCGGCGAGCGGCCCGTCCCCCGCTTCATGTGAGAAGGCCCCGGGCGCTGCCGGGGCCTTCTCCGGTCTGATTTCCCATTCCCAGGGCATTGGCGCCGCTTGCCTAGTGGGCGTGCCCCTTGTCCCAGTCTTCCCGCCTGGGAAGCGTCTCGAAGGTATGCTCCGGCGGCGGGCTGGGCAGGGTCCATTCCAGGGTATCGGCGTATTCGTTCCAGTAATTGTTCTCGGTCACGCGCTTGCCTGCGCGCAGGGTGTAGAAGACGATGCCGATGAACAGGATGAACGAGGCGAACGAGATGAAGGCACCGATCGAGCTGATCTTGTTCCAGTAGGCGAAGGCCTCCGGGTAGTCGATATAGCGTCGCGGCATCCCCTGACGACCCAGGAAGTGCTGGGGGAAGAAGGTCAGGTTGACGCCCACGAAGAACATCCAGAAATGCACCTTGCCCCAGAATTCCGGGTACTGGCGCCCGCTCATCTTGCCGATATAGAAGTAGATCCCGGCAAAGATGCAGAAGGCCGCGCCCATGGACATGGTGTAGTGGAAGTGGGCGACCACATAGTAGGTGTCGTGATAGAGCCGGTCGATGCCCGCCTGGCTCAGCACCACGCCGGTCACGCCCCCGATGGTGAACAGGATCAGGAAGCCGATGGCAAAGAGCATCGGAGTCCTGAACTCGATCGAGCCGCCCCACATGGTGGCGATCCAGCTGAAGACCTTGATCCCCGTGGGCACGGCGATGACCATGGTCGCCAGCATGAAGTAGCTCTGCTGGGTCAGGCTCATGCCCACCGTGTACATGTGATGCGCCCAGACCACGAAGCCCAGGAAGCCGATGGCGATCAGCGCCCAGACCATCGGCAGATAGCCGAAGATTGGTTTGCGGGCGAAGGTGGCGATCACATGGCTGATCAGCCCGAAGCCCGGCAGCACCACGATATACACTTCCGGGTGGCCGAAGAACCACAGGATGTGCTGATACAGGATCGGATCGCCGCCACCGGCCGGGTCGAAGAAGGTGCCGCCGAAATTGCGGTCCACCAGCAGCATGGTGATCGCGCCCGCAAGCACCGGCAGGCTTAGCAGGATCAGCCAGGCGGTGACGAAGATCGACCAGGAAAACAGCGGTACCTTGAAGATGGTCATGCCCGGCGCGCGCATGTTGAGGAAGGTGGTGATCATGTTGATCGCGCCCAGTATCGAGCTGGCGCCCGACAGGTGCACTGCAAAGATCGCCAGATCCATCGAATAGCCGCCCTCGGTGGTCGAAAGCGGCGGATAGAGCACCCAGCCCACGCCGGAGCCCAGCTGGCCGTTGCCGCCGGGGCTCAGCATCGAGGCCACGCCGAGGCTGACGCCGGCCACGTACATCCAGAAACTGAGATTGTTCATCCGCGGAAATGCCATGTCCGGCGCGCCGATCTGCAGCGGCATGAAGTAATTTCCAAAGCCGCCGAACAGCGCCGGAATCACCACGAAGAACATCATCAGCACCCCGTGATAGGTGATCAGCACGTTCCAGAAATGGCCGTTCGGGGTACATCCCTGGCCGGGATCGGCAAAGAAGCGGAAGCCCTCCATGCACATGTGTTGCACGCCGGGCTCCATCAGCTCGATGCGCATGAACAGGGTCAGCACCACCGCGATCAGCCCCACCGCGGCCGATACGAACAGGTAGAGTATCCCGATATCCTTGTGATTTGTGGACATGAACCAGCGGGTGAAGAAGTCCCGCCTGTCCTGGTGTTCATGATCCTGGATGGCTGCGTCCGCCATTTCGACCTCCCTTCGGATCTGTTGTGGCGCGCATTTCCGAGCGCGCTCTTGATCCGAGTTTTAGAGGCTGGGGCGCGGCAGGGCAATGATTTATTGATCCATGTCAAGTTTCGCGGCGAGAGCGCTCTTGATGTGGATCAAGAAATGCGGGCGGTGCCTTCCGGGCGGCCCTGCCGGACGAAACGCCCCGGCGCGAGGGCCGGGGCGTGTGTTCCTGGGCGGACTTTCGGGCGGAGCGCCGGATTGCGCGTGTTTCGTCCGGTGCGCGCTCAGCTGCCTCAGCTGTCGCTGCCTTCCTCTTCCGCTTCCTCCTGCGCTTGCGGGGCCGGGGCCAGGGAGGCCAGATAGGCGGCCACGTCCTCGCCGCCCTTGCGCAGCTTGAAGGTCATCTTCGAGCGGACCGACGGATCGTCGAGAAACTCGGCCAGATAGGCCTTGGGGTCGGCCACATATTCGGCGATCGCCTCTTCGGTCCAGACCAGGCCGGCCTCGCCGGCGGCCACCAGGGAAGCGCCGTATCTGAAGCCCTCGTAGGTGCCGGCGGTGCGCCCGACCACGCCCCAGAGATTGGGTCCGACCTTGCCGCCCTTGACGATGACCTCGCCTTCGGGGCTGACGATGGCGTGGCAGGATTTGCATTTCTTGAAGGTCTTTTCGCCGGCCGCGGCGTCGCCTTGGGCAAGGGCGGGGCCGGTGGCGATCAGACCGGCGGTGAGGGCCAGGAGAAGAGGTTTCATCTGCTGCTTCCTTCCGATGGTTGCAAGACGGGACCATTCTACCCATTCGGGCGGCGGATGCGAGGGGGCAATTGCCGCATGTTGCGCAAGTGGCGGAAACTCTCCGCTTCCGGGCGGGAAAGATCATCCCCTGGTTGTGTTAACCGGATGTTAACCACCCATGAGCTTTACTGACCGGACAAGGAACGGGCAAGCGGAGCGAACGGGAAGATGGGGCGTGGCAATCTCAGGCTGGTCTATTCCGATGCTGCTGCGGCTCCGCTGCCCGAGGAGGGCGTGGCGGCGGCTGGGGAAATGGCCGAGGCGGCGGCGCCGGACCGTTCTGGCCAGCCGGCCCGCCCGGCGCTGCTCGGCGAGATCCTGGTCGAGCGCGGGGCGCTGCAGCCTGCGGATCTCGCCCGGGCGGTGGCGTTGCAGGCGCGCGAGGAGGCCCGCTTTGGCGATATCCTGCTGGCCAATGGCCTGGTCACCCAGGAAGAGCTCTACGAGGCGCTGGCCTTCCAGTACGATACCATGGTGGCCGACCTCAGCGCTGAGCCGCCGGATGTGCGCCTGATCGACCGGCTCGGCGCCGATGCCTGCATCCGCCTCGGCGTGGTGCCCTGGAAGCGGGTCGGCGGGGCGACGGTGGTGATCTGCTCGCGGCCCGACGAATTCGCCACCCTGCGCCAGCAAATGCCGGCCGAATTCGGCGAGGTGCGCCTGGCAGTGGCCCCGGAGGAAGACATCCAGCACGCCCTGGTCGCCGCCCGCCACCGCTCGCTGGCGCGCAAGGCCGAAACCCGGGTCGAGGCCAGCCAGAGCTGCCGCGAATGGAATCGCGGACTGATCGGCCGGGTAGCGGTCGCCATTCTTTTGACATTGTTTTCGATCTTCACCATCTCGCCGCTGTTCGGATTTGCCCTGCTGACCGCCTGGGCGGTGCTGACCATGGTGCTGAACTCGGCCCTGAAAGTGGCGGCGGGCATGTATCTGCATCGCCGCAAGCGCCAGAAGGTGGCCTTCTTCTCCAAGCGCTACGGTCCCGCCATCGAGAAGCTGCCCACCGTCTCGATCCTGGTGCCGCTGTTTCGCGAGCGCGAGATCGCCGGGCGCCTGGTGCGCCGGCTCGAAGCGCTCGAATACCCGCGCGAACTGCTCGACATCTGCCTCGTGGTCGAGGAGGACGACACGCTGACCCGTGCCACCCTCGCCGCCGCCGACCTGCCGCGCTGGATGCGCCAGATCACCGTGCCGCGCGGCGCGGTGCAGACCAAGCCCCGGGCGCTCAATTTCGCGCTGGATTTCTGCCGCGGCAGCATCATCGGCGTCTATGATGCCGAGGACGCGCCCGCGCCCGACCAGATCCACCGGGTTGTGCGCCGCTTTCACGAGCGCGGTCGGGAGGTGGCCTGCCTGCAGGGGATCCTGGATTTCTACAATAGCCGGACCAACTGGATGAGCCGCTGTTTCACGGTCGAATACGCTACCTGGTTCCGGGTGATCCTGCCAGGGCTCGAACAGCTCGGCTTCGTCATTCCGCTCGGGGGCACGACGCTGTTTTTCCGCCGCGAGGCGCTGGAGGAACTGGGCGGGTGGGATGCTCACAATGTCACCGAGGATGCCGATCTCGGCGTGCGGCTTGCGCGCAGGGGCTACCGTACCGAGCTTCTGGATACGGTCACCGAGGAAGAGGCCAATTGCCGCCCCTGGCCCTGGATCCGGCAGCGTTCGCGCTGGCTCAAGGGTTACGCCATGACCTATGGCGTGCATATGCGCAACCCCCGCCAGCTGTGGCGTGAGATCGGCCCCTGGCGCTTTCTCGGCATCCAGATCACCTTCTTCTGCTCGCTCAGCCAGGTGGCGCTGGCGCCGTTTCTGTGGAGCTTCTGGGCGCTGCCGCTGGGGCTGCCGCACCCGCTGGCCGGGCTGATGCCGTTCGGGATGATGGCGGCCCTTTCGGTGACCTTCATCCTGTCGGAACTGGTCACCATTGCCGTGGGGATGGTTGCGGTCTCGGCGCCCAAGCACCGCTTCCTGCGCATCTGGGTGCCCAGCCTGCATTTCTACTTCCCGATGGCGACCCTGGCTGCGGCAAAGGGATTCTGGGAGATCCTGACCCGGCCCTTCTACTGGGACAAGACCGCCCACGGGGTATTCGACGTGCCGGCCGGCAAGGGCCGGGCCGGGGGAGCTTTTCAGGTCTGAGCCCGACCCGGTCCCGGGGGGCTGCCGGACGCTTGGTTGGCTATTCGGCGCCGAGCTTGAGCCGGGTTTCGAAGGCCTTGGAAATATGGGTGCGCAGGGCGTCATCGGCGGCGGCGCCGTCACGGGCCTCGATGGCGGCGACGATGGCGTCATGTTCGTCCACGGCCTTGAGCGAGCGCCCTTCGGCGGAAAGCGTGGTGGTGGCCAGCAGTACCATGGTGCGGTGCACGAGGTCCAACTGCTGCACGAGGTAGCGGTTGTGCGAGGCGCGGTGCAACTGGCGGTGAAAGCGCCGGTTGGCGCGGGCAAGCGCGCCGGGGTCGTCCACCAGGGCCCGGTCGGCCTCGACCATTTCGCGCAGCACCCGGATCTCCTCGGGCGCGGCGTGCTGGGCGGCCAGGCGCGCGGCCAGCCCCTCCAGCTCGGCGCGCACCTCGTAAAGCTCGGCCAGCTGGTTGTGATCGAGCGAGGCGACGATCAGCGAGCGGCCGTCGCGGGTGAGCAGGCTCTGGGTTTCGAGCCGCTGCAGGGCCTCGCGAATCGGGGTGCGCGACACGCCGAAGCGCTCGGCCAGTTCGCTTTCCACCAGCCGGTCGCCGGGGCGGTAGATGCCGGTGTCGATGGCGTCCAGAACCAGGTCGTAGGCGTCCTTGTTACCCTGTCTTGTCTCACGCATGGGCGGCCTCCCTCGATCCGGAGGATAATGCCGCCTGCCGACGCCATGATCAAGTCGCCGGATTGCCTCACCCCGGCCGGGCGGTTACAAGGGGTCCCATGCCCGCCGCCGCCTTCAGCCATGTCCGCTACTGGGTCTTCGACCTGGACAACACGCTCTATCCCCCCAAAGCGCGGCTGTTCGACCAGATCGAGGCGCGCATGACGGCCTGGGTGATGCAGGCACTGGGGCTCGGGCGCGCCGAGGCGGACCGGCTGCGGCGCCACTACTGGCAGAAATACGGCACCACCCTTGCCGGGCTGATGCGCGAACACGGGGTGGAGCCTGGCCCGTATCTCAGCCATGTGCATGAGATCGACCTGAGCGACCTGGAGCCGGCGCCGGATCTGGCGGCCCGGATCCGGGCGCTGCCGGGGCGGCGTATCGTCCATACCAATGGCTCGGCCCCCTACGCGCAGCGGGTACTGGAGGCGCGGGGGCTGGGAGGGGTTTTCGATGCGGTCTATGGGATAGAGCACGCGGATTTTCATCCCAAGCCGGAGCGTGCGGCCTTCGAGGTGGTATTCGGTCGCGAGCGGTTGGAGCCGGCGTACGGCGCGATGTTCGAGGACGATGCGCGCAACCTGAAGGTGCCTCATGCGCTGGGTATGCGGACGGTGCATGTGGCGCCCGCACCGGAGAGGGCGGGGCATGTGCAGCACCATGCGCGTGACCTGGGCGGGTTTCTCTCTCTGTTATCAGGTGATTGCTTGTGAGGGGCAGAATATTGTTTCTGCACGATTTTAGGAAATCAATTGCGACATCTGACCGCTGAGACGCAAATGCGCATGTAAATCTTAACCCTTTTGCCCCCATAAAGGGCGTCAATGTGATCAACGACATGCGAACAGGAGAGCGTCATGGACATGAGCCGACATGCAAGCCTTGCCGAAGCCGGGAAGGAGGCGAGCGCGACGGAAAGCCGGAGCGAAAGGGGGCAGGCCGCGCTGATTCTGGCGATGGTCGCCTTGGGCGTGGCCGGGCTGGCGGTTTCGGGCTATTTCTTCGGCATCGTCGGCGTCACCCTGCCGATTCTCGCCACGGTGCCGGTGCTCTTCGTGATGCTGGTGCTGATTGCGCGCGGCTGAGCCGGCGCGGGGGCTGGCTCGGACAAGGGCTCAAATCGAATAAATATGGGGCGCGGGCTCAAAACACCCGGTCGAGCGCGCGCTTCAGCCGGTCGAGCGTTGCTCCCACATCGGCGAGCTTGTCGAGCCCGAACAGGCCGATGCGGAAAGTGGAGAAGTCTTCGCCCTCGTCGCACATCAGCGGCACACCGGCGGCTATCTGCACCCCGTGTTCGGCGAAGGCCCTGCCGCTTCTGACATCGGGATCGGAAGTATAGGCGACCACCACGCCGGGGGCCTCGAAACCCTCGGCCGCCACCGGGCGGATGCCACGGGCGGCCAGTTCCGCGCGCACCTTGCGCCCGAGCTCCCACTGGGCGGCGGCGAGTGTGTCGAAGCCGGTTTCGCGCGCCTCCTGCATTGCCCCATGCAGGGCGCGCAGGGCGTCGGTGGGCATGGTGGCGTGATAGGCGTGGCCGCCTGCCTCATAGGCTTCCATGATCGCGAGCCACTTGCCCAGGTCGAGGGCGAAGGAGGTGGATTTTCCGCTCCTTGCCATGTCGCGGGCGCGGGCATTGAGCATCACCATGCCGGCCGAGGGCGGGGCGGACCAGCCCTTTTGCGGCGCCGAGATCAGCACATCGACGCCGGTTGCGCCCATATCGACCCAGACGCAGCCCGAGGCGATGCCGTCGAGCACGAACAGCCCGCCATGCGCATGGGTGGCATCGGCCACGGCGCGCAGGTAATCGTCAGGCAGGACCATGCCGCTGGCGGTCTCCACATGCGGGGCAAGGACCAGATCGGGCTTTCGGGTACGGATCTCGGCCAGCACCTCGTCGAGCGGGGCCGGGG
>JALTZY010000026.1 GCA_027045905.1 Paracoccaceae bacterium | reverse complement strand
AAATGGCGCAAACTCGACGGCGCGTTTCGCCTGCCAGAAATTATCGAGGGGGTTGAATTCAAGGACGGGATCAAGCAGGAAAAACATGCCGCCTGATTACACCGTCACCAACTTTTGGGCATAGCTCTCTATGATTCTGTGGACGAAGCTCACACCAGAGGCAAAGATGTGACGGGTCAGACCGACAGCCTCGAGACCAGGGTCGTTGAAAACGCGGGATGAAGCGACTTCTCTTTGCATATGTATAGGTTCGTCAATCCAGCGCGAGGAGTCCAGCGCCCGTCTCTCGTTGGCTGTCGTGCTGGGCTCCTGCAAGCTTCGAATCTGGACCACTGGCGACCGAAGCTTGAGGGCAACGTGCGCCGGGGCGCCGAGAAAGACGAAGCGCTCCGCGCCCTGGGCTGACGCGTGCTGGTGGTCTGGGAGTGCGAGATCAAGAGCGAGGAAGGGCTTGCTGCGGCAAGAAAATCGATAGCGGAGTCGGTGAGACATGGTTAGCGGAATGAAGAAAATCGCGAACTTCGGCGACGTCCGGCAGACGGGTTTCTGCGTGCACTGCGACGGCCCTACCGAGACCAAGGACCACGCCCCGCCGAAAGTCTTCCTCGACGAGCCGTACCCCCTGACCCGGCCCACGGTCCCGAGCTGCGGCGAGTGCAACAACGGCTTCTCGAACGACGAGGAGTACGTCGCCGCATTCGTCGAGTGCGTCGTGCAGGGCACCACCGACCCCGACCTCCTGAGGCGCGTGAATGTGGCCAAGGCCCTTCGCCGGAACTCGGCCCTGCGTGGGCGGATCGAGCGCTCGCGGCGCGAGGCCGAGACGCTGGGCGGCGGGCGGATACTGACTTGGACGCCAGAGGAGGAACGCGTAAGCCGGGTGTCCCTCAAGCTCGCCCGATGCCACGCCGCATACGAGCTTAACGAGCCCCAGCTTGAGGAGCCGGACCACCTCTTGGTCGTTCCGCTGGTGAGCCTGCCCGCCGACCAGCGCGAGCACTTCGAGACGCCGCCAGAGACCGGAGTATGGCCGGAGGTCGGAAGCCGGGCGATGAGGCGGCTGATAGAGGAGGATCCCGGTTACGCTGGCGGCTGGTGCACCGTCCAAGAGGGCCGCTACAGGTACATGGCCGTAGGCGCGGGGTCCGTGATGGTGCGTGGGGTCATCAGCGAATATCTGGCCTACGAGATCATCTGGGGAATAGTGTAGGTTATGGTGCGGGCGGCCGGACTTGAACCGGCACGGCCTTCCGGCCCAGGCATTTTAAGTGCCATGCGTCTACCATTCCGCCACGCCCGCACGGCACGGCCAGCATAGACGGGCGGGCGGACGTGTAAAGCGGCGAGGCTTTCGGCCGTCCGGCGATCGCCCCCGGTGCCTCGGGAAAATCGGCCCGTGTCGTTGATCATGGAAGCCCGATCGCGGAATCTCGCAGCCCGCCGGATGCCCCGCCCGTCTGCGGCGGTGCTGCGGCGGTGGCGCTTCAGGCGCCGGAGGTGTCGCAATTTTCTCCCTGTGCTTTCGAAACGGATTGTATACCATGATGGACAATGCGTTGCAGAAAGCTTTGGGAGACCGGCATGAGTCACGAATCCGACATCGAAATCGCCCGCGCGGCGCAGAAGCGCCCGATCCAGGAGATCGGCGCCCGGCTGGGCATCCCGGAGGAAAGCCTGGTGCCCTATGGCCACGACAAGGCGAAGGTCGGCCAGGATTTCATCGAAAGCCTCGCCAGGCATCCCGACGGGCGGCTGATTCTCGTCACCGCGATCACGCCCACGCCCGCGGGCGAAGGCAAGACCACCACCACGGTGGGCCTCGCCGACGGGCTCAACCGGATCGGCAGGAAGGCCGCCGTCTGCATCCGCGAAGCAAGCCTCGGCCCGTGCTTCGGCATGAAGGGGGGCGCTGCGGGCGGCGGTCGCGCGCAGGTGGTGCCGATGGAGGACATGAACCTGCATTTCACCGGCGATTTCCATGCCATCACCGCCGCCCACAACCTGCTTGCGGCGATGATCGACAACCACATCTACTGGGGCAACGAACTGGGAATCGACGAGCGCCGGGTGAGCTGGCGGCGGGTCATGGACATGAACGACCGGGCGCTGCGCGATACGGTGGTGAGCCTGGGGGGCGTGGCCAACGGCTTTCCGCGTCAGACCGGCTTTGACATCACGGTGGCCAGCGAGGTCATGGCGATCCTGTGTCTTGCCAACGACCTGGAGGACCTGCAGAAGCGGCTGGGCGACATCATCGTGGCCTATACGCGCAAGCGCGAGCCGATCCATGCCCGAGATATCGGCGCCGACGGGGCGATGACGGTGCTCCTGAAGGACGCGATGCAGCCCAATCTCGTGCAGACGCTGGAGAACAACCCGGCCTTCGTCCATGGCGGCCCCTTTGCCAATATCGCCCACGGGGCGAATTCGATCATCGCCACGCGGACGGCGCTGAAGCTTGCCGACTATGTGGTGACGGAGGCGGGCTTCGGCGCCGATCTCGGGGGGGAAAAATTCATGGATATCGTCTGCCGCAAGGCGGGCTTTGCCCCGGACGTGGTGGTACTGGTGGCCACCGTCAGGGCGATGAAGATGAACGGGGGCGTGGCGCGCGAGGATCTGGGCGAGGAAAATGTCGCCGCCGTGGCCGAGGGCTGCCCCAACATGTCGCGCCACATCGCCAATCTCAAGGCTTTCGGCGTGCCGGTGGTGGTGGCGATCAATCATTTCGTCACCGATACCGAGGCCGAAATCGACGTGATCCGCGAAAGCGCCGCCGCCCAGGGGGCAGAGGCGATCGTTGCCCGCCACTGGGAGCTTGGCGGCGAGGGGGCCGAGGAACTGGCGACGCGGGTGGCCGAGATCGCCGATGCGCAGGTGGCCCAGTTTGCGCCGCTTTATACCGACGACCTGGGGCTGTTCGAGAAGATCGAGGTGATTGCCAAGCGCATGTATCATGCCGACGAGGTGCTGGCGGACAAGAAGATCCGCGCCCAGCTGCGCGAATGGGAGGATGCGGGCTACGGGCATCTGCCGATCTGCATGGCCAAGACCCAGTACAGTTTCTCCACCGATCCCAACCTTCGCGGCGCTCCCACCGGCCATTCGGTGCCGATCCGCGAGGTGCGGCTTTCGGCCGGGGCCGGATTCGTGGTGGTGATCTGTGGCGAGATCATGACCATGCCGGGCCTGCCGAAGAAACCCGCGGCGCTGGGGATACATCTTAACGAGGCGGGCGAGATCGAGGGCTTGTTCTAGCGGGGAAGTGTCGCCATACCGGGCATCGAGCCCGCTATGGCAACAGCCGCCGGCGGGAGTATTTCGGGAAAGGTGAAAGGTGGCGCATGGAAGACGATTCGCTGAAACCGATTGCCGACATGGCAGCACTGCGCGGCGAGATAGATGCGCTTGATCGCGTGCTGGTATCGGCACTGGCCCGGCGGGCGGCGATGATCGACCGGGCGGTGGAGATCAAGCGGCGCGAGGGAATGGCGGCGCGTATCGATTCGCGGGTGGAGGAAGTGGTGGCCAATGTGCGTGGGGCGGCCAAAGAAGCAGGGCTGGATGCGGATATGGTCGAACGGATGTGGCGGGCGCTGATAGAATGGTCGATCGCGCGGGAGGAAAAGGCGCTGAGCAAGCCGAATGTGGCCTGATGGAGGGCAAGGATAGGAATGGCGGCAAGAATACTGGACGGAAAGACCTTTGCGGCGGAACTGCGCGCACGGGTGGCGGACGGGGCAAGCGCCCTGCAGGCGGCGCATGGAATCACCCCTGGCCTGGCGGTGGTCCTGGTAGGCGAGGACCCGGCCAGCCAGGTCTATGTGCGCTCGAAGGGAAAGATGACCCGCGAGGTGGGGATGAATTCTTTCGAGCGCCGGCTGGCGGCGGATACGTCCGAGACCGATCTTCTGGCGCTTATCGGCCGGCTGAACAGCGATCCGGCCGTACACGGCATCCTGGTGCAATTGCCGCTGCCGGGTCACATCGACGAGGCCAGGGTGATCAATGCGATCAGCCCCGAGAAGGACGTGGACGGATTCACCATCCTCAACGCCGGGCGCCTGGCCACCGGGCAGGAGGCGATGGTGCCCTGCACGCCGCTGGGATGTCTGATGCTGCTGCGCGATCATCACGGCAGCTTGTCGGGCCTAGAGGCGGTGGTGATCGGGCGCTCGAATATCGTCGGCAAACCCATGGCCCAGCTGCTGCTGCGCGACAATTGCACCGTGACCATCGCCCACAGCCGCAGCCGCGACCTGCCCGCAATCGTGCGCCGGTCCGATATCGTCGTGGCCGCGGTGGGGCGCCCCGAAATGGTGGAGGGCGACTGGATCAAACCCGGCGCGACGGTGATAGATGTGGGCATCAACCGCATCGAAAAGCCCGAAGGCGGCACCCGCCTGGTAGGGGATGTGGACTTTGCCAGCGCATCTCAGGTCGCCGGCGCCATTACCCCGGTGCCCGGTGGGGTGGGGCCGATGACCATCGCCTGTCTGCTGGCCAATACGCTGACCGCCTGCTGCCGCGCCAATGGCCTGCCGGAGCCCGAAGGCCTGACGGCCTGAGCTGAAACGCCTGGCAGTCCGGGAGCGGCAATACTCGCCGGGGCACGCGCCTGCGGCCTCAAATCGTATAGGCCAGGCGCAACCCACCCCAGTGGCGGCCGCGCACGAAGATCGGCGCTGAGAGGTCCTTCATCATCACGAATTTGCCGCCGCCCATGTCGCGGCGATAGATCTGCAGCAGGAAGGGCTCGGTATTGCGCCCGGCCTTGAGACCGACTCGGTCGTCGAACAGGCGACGGTTCCGGCAATTGGCCATGTTCCACTCGGGGTCCGGGCCCTGCGGCTGGGAGAATTTCAGGTTGTGGGTAGGCAGGTAGCCATTGGTATCGACCGCGGCGCAGAAAACCACCCGCTCGTCAAGCTCCAGCGCCGGCTCCTGGATCGGCGGCAGGACCTTGTCGGTGAAGGCGGTGAAGGGGGCCATGAGCTGCTGCGGATCGGTGCCGGGAATCGGCGTATAGTCGCGCGAGAACAGCGCCTGCTCGGTGATCGCCCCCTCACGCAGCCCCGCCTCGAAGGCCTCGCTGACCTGGCCGACCAGCGTCTTGATCTCGGCGATCATGCGCGCATCCGGGGTCTTGCCGCCGAGGCCGACAGCGGTCTGGAGCATGCCTTCGGCCTTGTCCACCAGGCCGTTGCTCTGCGTGCGAAGCTGGCGGATGCCGCTGGCCGTATCCTCCAGTTCGTGCTCCATCGAGGTAAACGATTCCTGAAATTCGACGATGGCGGTGCCGTTCTCGGTGGCGCTGGCATGGATCGCGGTGGCCTCGTCGTGGATGGTCTGGACCTGGCTGGCGATGGCTGACAGGGCCTGGTCGCTTTGCTCCGATTCCTCGAGCACCTTGCCAGCATTTGCCGCCGCCTCGTTGGCCTGGTCGCGGATCGAGCCGACATTTTCGACCAGCGAGGTGATATTGCCGTCGATCCCCTCGGCGGCGCCGGCGGTCTTGCGCGAGAGGTCGTTGATCGCCTCGGCGACCACGGCGAAGCCGCGCCCTGCATTGCCGGCGCGGGCGGCCTCGATCTTGGCATTGATGGCGAGGATGTTTACCTGCGCGGCGATGGAGGAAATGGTGGCATTGGAAAGGCGGGTCGATTCCAGCGTCTCCTCGATGGCGGTGATGCGCCCGTCCAGCGACTGCACCCAGGCGGCAAGCTTCTGCACCCGGTTGCCGGCGCCGCGAATCACCTCTACCGAAGCCTCGACCGCGCTGCGGGTATTGGCGATGGTTTCGCCGACCGCGGAAATCGCCCGCTGGACGGCGGTATTGCCGTTCATCATCCGCCGTGCATCGGCATCGACCTTTTGCAGCAGTTCCATCAGCTTGGTATTGTTCTGGTCGATCTGGTAGAGGGTCACGGCCATCTCCACCATCTCGAAGCTGAGTTCGGAGGCGGATCGGGAGATCTGGTCGATTTTCGAACTGTCCGCCGGGGTGTCGGTCGCGGCGGCGGCGAGGTCGCGGGAATGCTGCATTGGGGACTCCGGTTTGCTCCCCATCCCGTATAGGGGCCAAGCCTTGCGGATCGGTTAAGGCCGGGGCGCCGGGCGGGATTTTTTGCGCGCCCCGAAAGCCCGGCGCCCGGCCCGCTGCCCGCTCAGTGCTCGATATGCTCTTCGCGCACGAACATGTTGGCCCAGGCGCGGTCGATCAGCTCCGGGCTCATCTGCGGCACGATCCCCTCGAAGCGGCAGATCGAAAGGATCTGGTCGATCAGGAAGACCGGCTGGTAATTGGCATAGACATTGCCAATGGTGGGATACTTGTTCTTCAGCAGGTGGATAAGCGCGGCTTCATCCAGCGGCAGCCCCTTCTTGCGCGCGACCATGGCGAAGATCCTGAGGAAGCCCTCCTGGTCGGGCCCGTCGATCTTGATCTTGAAGAAGATCCGCCTGAGCGCAGCCTTGTCGAAGATTTCGTTGGGGTGGAAATTGGTCGAGAAGATCACCAGCGTGTCAAACGGCACCTCGAATTTCTCGCCCGATTGCAGGGCGAGAATGTCGCGGTTTTCCTCCAGCGGCACGATCCAGCGGTTGATCAGCGCCTGCGGCGGCTCGGCCTGCCGGCCCAGGTCATCGACGATGAAGACCCCGCCGGTGGATTTGAGCTGCAAGGGCGCCTGGTAGGTGCGCGAGGTGGGGTTGTAGACCAGGTCGAGCATGTCCAGCGTCAGCTCGCCGCCGGTGATCACGGTGGGCCGCTCGCAGCGCACATAGCGGCGGTCGAAGCGGTTCACGTTGCGGCGCAGGGCGGTCGGGTCTTCGGGCGCTTCCGCGATGGCGCTGTGCACGATCGGGTCATAGACGGTGATCACCTGGCCGGCATATTCGATCGCCCGCGGCACATAGATCGCGTCGCCCAGCGCGTCGCGTATGCCGTTGGAAATGCTCGATTTCCCGTTGCCGGGCGGGCCATACATCAGGATCGAGCGGCCGGCCGAGACGGCAGGCCCGAGCTGGTCGAGCAGGTCCGGCGGCAGGATCAGGTGGCCCATGG
>JALTZY010000025.1 GCA_027045905.1 Paracoccaceae bacterium | reverse complement strand
GGCGACGGCAGCGTGGTGAACTTGTAGCTGCAGCCATCTGGCGCGGATGACAGGAGGCGCCCCGTTGCGGCACAAAAGAGATGGGAGAGCCGGCCAGTGATGGATGATCCGCATTGCACCCGGTGGGCTCGAGCGCCCTTGGTGGACGTCGGAACAGTACGCTGATCTCGGTTTCCAGCTTTTCACCGCCGTCGGAACGTCCCTGCTTGCGAGGGGTGTGGAGGCGGCAATGGACATGGGGCCTCTGTGCTGGTGGCAGCGCTGCTTGATGCCGCCACCTACGGACACTTCGCCTACACTGTCTCTTTGGCAGCACGGTTCGCTGCGGTTGCCGCTCTCGGCCTCCACATCCTCGCCACGCGCGAGGTGGCACGTGCCAGATCCACCGAAGACGCCGGAGTCGAAGGGATTTTCTTGCGATGGGCCCTCGGCACGGTTGCCGCGTCGGCGGTGATTTCGGCGGTATCGATCCATTAGGCACTGCCGCTCGTCTCCGGTCTTCTCCCGCATGAGCTCGCCAACACGTTGGGTTGGACCCTCTTGCTGCTCGTACCCATGGCTCTGCTCCGTATCGTTGCGGGCATCCTCCAAGGACAGGGACGCACTGGTATCGCCCATCTCGTACAGTTCGCGATGCGCCCTGCCGTACTGGGTCTCGGAACACTGGTTTTCGCCGCCACGGAAACCGAAGCTCGCCCAGCTGCTGGTCGCACCTTGCGTCGGGCTCTTCGCTTCCTTCCTCTGCGCGCCCGCGCTTGTGTACCGCGGAATGCCCTCCACGGACGGCACAAGTGCCCGCTAAGGCGGCGGCTGGTGGCGGGAAATCCCGGGCTTCACGGGTCTGGCACTCGCCGGTGTGGTCACTGGCCAGGTCGGCACACCGATCGCCGGGACGTTCGCGGGGCCGACCGCCGCGGCCGTGTTCGATCTCGCCATGCGCGCTTCGGGTCTCGTGGCGCTCGGTCTCGCAGCGGTAAACGCGCCAGTGACTCTGCTGATCGCTCGCCTGTGGCAGCAACAGCAGCTCTGCGACCTGCAAGCTGGGATCAGACGCCTCACGCACCTCGCCACCGCAGGGGCTGCGGTAGCGACGTCCCTGCTCCTGATCGGCGCGATCCTTCTCGTCGCTGCATCGGGTTCCCATTGGCACGTCCTGCCCGTGACACTGGGCTCCTTTGCGCGGGGCAGCTCGTGAACGCCGCCTGCGGGCCCGTGGGTTGGTTGCTGGCGATGAGGGGTCACGACAAGCGCGTCATCGCAGCACAGGCTTTAGCGGCCACGGTCCAGTTTCTTACGGAGGTCCCTCTGACAGTGACCTTGGGTCCCGTGGGCATGGCTGTGGGCTTTGCGATCGGTCTAACGATGCGGAATGTCGATCTCCGGCGGGCAGTGAGACGAAAGCTGGGTCTTCCCTGAATGCCTCCGGCCCTGCGGAATACCGCGTGGGCAGGCCAGGCTTCGACCAGAATTTCTCCCATTCCTCCTCTTCCTCCCGTGGCAGACACCCGCGTCGTAGGCCCTCGATATGGCGCTCCCAACGTGCCGCGATGAAGCCCTTGAAACGGCATCGGAAAAGTTCGCGATGGAAGCGCAGCGCGTTCTCCCGACACGCTTCGGGAGAGAAGCATTCTGCGTGGTCCTCCAAGTTGCGAACAGCCTCGGCGAATGCGCTCGGAGTCCGCACGGGTACAAGGATTCCGGTCGGTTGGCGACTGGAGCCGCGAGGACAGACAATGTCGAGAGCGCCGCCGCGAGCGTATGCAATAACCGGCACACCCGCGGCCTGGGCTTCGGCCATCGCAATTCCGAAGTCCTCCTCGGCCGCATAGAGAAAACCACGTGCGTGGCACAGCAATTCCAGGAGATGCCGGCGTGACACATAACCGGTGAATGTCACATTGGGCGGAGCGTGGCGGCGGAGCCTTTTGAGCTCTGGCCCCCTACTTACCACAATCAGCTTCCGACGGGGAAGGTGTCGGAAAGTTTCGACTAGGACGTCGACATATTTATAGGGCACCAGACGGCAAACCGTGATGTAATACTCTCCACGCCCCTGTCGTAATGGTATCTCATCCACCTCCACGGGCGGATGGATAACGGTAGCCCGCCTACGCCACGCCCGCCAGATTCGTCGCGCCACGAAGGTTGAGTTGGTAACGATATGATCGATGCCAGCTGTGGTACGGAAGTCCCACTCACGCATGCGCCGGATCCAGCGGGCCGCCAACATTTGCAACAGGGGTCCACCGCGCAGCCGAGCGAGGTAGGTCCATTCCATATCCCACACGTACCGCATCGGGCTGTGCACATACGAGATGTACAGCTGCTCGGGCTGTGCCCGCACGCCCTTGGCGACGGCATAGGAACTGGAAACAATGAGATCGAATTCCACGAGATTGAGCTGCTCGTAGCGGGTTGCCAAGAGGGGGAGAACCGCACGCGTGTGCCTAAAGGCGCGTCCAAGCAGGCCCGATGCGATGTCCACGACCGGTCCCTCGAAACGCATCTCCCTACGGGCGCGCGGGTCCACACAGCTAGCGTACAACAGTTCCGCTTCTAGCAGTGTCGCGATCTCATCCGTTACCCGCTCGGCCCCGCCATAGATGGGAACCCAGTCGTGTACTACCACCGTCCGTCTCATGCGACCTCCAGCAGAACCCGGGCCGTCCTCTGCGCTGCGTCGTTCCAGAGGAACCGTTGTGCCCGTGCGCATCCGGCTGCGGAAAGCCTGTCCCGCAAAGTCGCGTCGTCGAGCAATCGAGCGAGCGCTATCGCAATCTCCATTGGCGATCGGGGATCGATCCGCAGAACGGCATCTCCGGCGATTTCCCGCACGACCGGAATATCCGATGCCACCACTGGGGTACCACAGGCCATCGCTTCTAGGATCGGCAGGCCGAAACCCTCGTAGAACGGCACGTATACTGCAGCCACAGCGCGCCGGTACAAGCGCACGAGGTGAGCGTCGTTCACAGTCCCGACGAAGACAATGCGTTCGCTTTCGCTCGGCAGCTCCTGCCGCACGAACACGCGGCGTGGTGCGGCACCGCCGATTACGAACAGGCGTGCGTCCCTTCGCCCGCGACGCCGGAGGAATCGCCATGCGTCGAGTACGGTGCGCAGGTTCTTTCGAGGTTCGAGGGTTCCTACCGTGACGATGCAGGGCCCGCGTTCGGCCGGGTCGTCTCCACGCCGTCGATCATGAGTTGACGGTGATGCGACTTTTAGAACATGGTCGGCCCCGTGGTAAATCACAACTGTCTTCCCCGCGGCGGAAGGAAATTGATACAAGAGGCGTCGTTCGGTGAAGGCAGAGGGCACCACTATTCGCATGCACGTGCGCGCGAGTCCCGCGATTAGCACACGGTACCATGCGCCGAAGGCAGGTGTGAAGAACTCGGGATGTTCCAGTGGAGCCAGGTCATGAATCGTCGCGACTTGATAGCTATACCAAAGCGGTCCCGTGTTACCGGGTGAGAAGAGGAGCCTTCCGTTTGCTACACGAGCGAGGCACGATTGCTCCCATAGATGGGCACGCAGGCCGGAGCACGAGCCTTTGGGAGGCAGGAGGGCTGGAAGCGCCAGACGGCGCTGCAGTTCGACAACGTAGCGCCGGATCCCCGGCGATGAACTATACATGGGCCGAGCATTCATTACTATGGCTGACTGGAGCTGGTGGTGCAAATTCACGGCGATGCCCTTATATCGGGCGCCTTCTCACTGCCGATTGTGGACAGCTCGTGCAGCCCGAGCATTCACTTTGCCTCTTGACTGCTGCGAGCGTACCGCCGGAGCCCGTCAAGCATCCCTAGGCACAGACCTGCCGCCCGCGCCCACCGAGTCGCGGCCCGATACGGATCACCGACAGCGGCCGCCATCAGACCACCTGCCAGCGCGCGGACGACGAAACATGCGCGTTCGATTCCACCGTAGCACCCGGAGGTTGCGAGCACCCATCCCCATCCGCGGGCGTAGGTCAGGGCTTTCCGCGGAGAGAGCACGTCGGCCGGATGAACCACCTCAATGGCAGGCTCGCAGTACACTCGCGCACCGGATAGGATCGCCCGCAACACCCATTCCCCCTCCTCTCCGGCCTGCCACGGTGTCGGGGCTCCGACTCCGAGCCGTTCATTGAAAGGGCCAACGGTCGCAAAGAGCCGGGCCCGCGCGAAGAAGGTGAAAGAGATCACATCGCGCCAGACGGACCGATGGTCCACGCGCTGTATGCGGCGGGCCCCGGGCGCACCCGCCGCCCGTCCGGTGCAAGGTGTGCACCGACGATCACGTCCGCCTCCGGCCTCCGGCCGAGCGCGTCTTCCAGTACCGCCAAGGTGGAGGGCATATAGATGCAATCGTCGTCGGGAAAGCCCACCACGTCACCGGTTACCTTCCGGAGAGCGGCGTTGCGGGCACTCGAGAGCCCCAGACGCTCAAGGCAGAGGATCCGCAGTGGTAGGCGGTGTCGAAACGATTGCGCGACTCGCTCGGCGTGGCCGGGTTCGCCCTGCACGGCAATGATCACCTCGTCGGGCAGACGGCTCTGCTCCGCCAGCGAGGTGAGGAGTCGCCCGAGGGGACGGTCTGGCCCAGCCGTCGCAACCACCAGAGAGAGGCGCAAGCGTTCGGACGATGTGCACACGGCCGGCGGTACTGTCATCGACGGACCTCCGCGTCCGTAGGAAATGGGCCTGGATCCCACGCGCGCCGAACCAAGGCATCCCACTGCATAAGGAGGCGATAACCGAGCTCACCGGAACGGCTCTTCCAACACTCGTCCAGCCGGATGGTGACCACCGGCGGTTCGAAGCGGACAGGATTACCCGAGACCGTGTGTCCCGGTCCGCAATCGAAGGTCCGCCTGTCGTGCCACACGTACGATCTTGCTGGCAGGCCGATTCGGGCGGCGACGGCAAGGACGGTGCCGCGGGGGTTGTCTAGCAGGTCCTCGTAACGGACCATGACTCCCCCGCGGGCATTTCGATTGCCCAGCTGCGCCGCCAGAAGGTTCATTACGGTCCATTCGGATGCAGCCCGCAGCAGCGGGTAACGGGGCATCAGCGCATCCGTCCAATGGATCTCCGGACGGGGTTTCGGTCGCGACCACGAGTGGGCGACAGCCGGAAGGCGTCGCACCAGGTGGACGAACACCACGCGCGGACCGAAGAGACTGCGAAGCAGGTAGGCGTATGAGGGATCCTTGGAGGAGTCTAAAAGGATCCGGTTTCTGGAGACCTCGGCGATGGCTTCGTACACGCCGCGGATCACCCGGCCCCACGTCTGCCATCGCCGGCGATAGGTGGACGGCATTGGCAGGCTGCCGTTTAGGAACGGAATGTAGCGAATACGATCTACACGATCCTTGAGGCGCAGCAGTTCGCGCGGATCGTCCAGCAGGCCGAGCCGTTCCCGCACGGCCGCCCAGAAGGAGCAACGGGGCACGGGAGCTCCGCACTCGCACAGTTCGCCATTGAGAAAGCCCCGCTCCCAGAGATGGCGCATCTCACCGAGCCGGAAGCCGCCGATGGTGGCTGCGAGGGCGCGTTCGAACACCGTGCTACCGCTCCGACCGTAGCCTACCACGTAGATCAGCCGCAGCATCCGACCTGCGACGATCGGCTCCGCCCCTACCCGTTGCTCTGCCGTCCCCGACGAAGACGGGTCCATAACGTCATCTCCGCGATCGCCACAGCACACGGACGGTGCCGACGAGGCCGACAGTCAGAAGCGCCTCGTAGAAGGAGAAGAAGATCGTCAGCCACAGTTCGGAGCGTCCCCAGAACACCATGTTGGCCGCGATAAAGATGGGCAGTGGCCACAACAGGCGGGCGCTTATTCCTGCCAGCAGGATCGGGATACAGCCCAGCACGGCGAAGATAGCGGGCCAGAACGTGCGGTTGAGTAGGATCGCTTCGGCCACCGGGCTGAAACCGTAACCTACACCCGACCATTCGGTCCACTTGAACTGGGTGCCGAGGTCGGTCACGGGGACGATACGAAGAGCCGAGGGCAACATGAATTGCCAGCCCCACACCACGGTCTCGCGCATGGCATCGACAGCCGAATTGGCCGCCCGCTCCCAGACGGCGAAGGCAGTGTAGCCGGGGAGCAGCCATTCGTGGGCGAGGTACAGTGAAGAAGAATCGCGCGCCATCACCACCCAGACAACGTAGCTGGCAATGATGCCGACGGCTGTCGCCGCCCGGCGCACCGCGATCCGCGGCCAAGCGGCGAACAGGGCTCCGAGAGCGGCGATGACCAGTTCCTTCCGCGCGCCGATTACCACGAACGGTGCCCAGGCAACGACCACTAGCCCCCAGAGGAGGAGCATGTCCCGCCACCGGGTTGTGGCGAGAAAGCCCTTGGCGAGAGCCAAGACGGTAGCAGATATGGCCACCAGCTGGACGTTGGCCTCGGAGGCCATCACCAGATCGAACGCCAGCGCACGTCGCGGCAGCTCGAGTACCTGCCCGAGCCCGACGCCCAGCACCACCACCCAGTCGTGCAGTGCCGGCGGCATGAGCACGATGGCCGCGATCCCCCCAAGGAGTGGCGCAGGCAGCCGCTCTAGTTCGAGGGCACAGCGGGCCGCAGAAGCGCGCAGTGCGGCGGCGAAAACGAGCCAGATCGCTACGCCAACGGCGGGAAGATAGACTATGAAGCCGAGTACCGCTCCCGAGGTGACCGTTCGGATCGTTTCCCAGCTGGGAAAAGGAGGGAAAAACAGACCGGCGCTGGCCCCCAAATAGGGTGCTGCAAGATAGAGCAGCAAATTCGTTAAATGCAGCACGGAGAACACCAGTGGCAACAACACCTGCCACCGCATCACGGCGGAGTCGATGCGAGTTCCGCAAGCCTTTGCCGACCTCTGCCCTGTGGCAGTATGGGAGACTGCGGCTCTCCGACGACACGCGCAGGGCTGCCAACCGTTACCGTCTCTGACGCCCAGCCATGGTGATCCCGCCGACCCGAACGGCAGATTCATGCACTTCGACCCGAGGCATCGGCCATAAACACCACCCGTGGGCAGAAACCTGTCCTGCCCGACCTCCCGTACGATAGCATGCTTTAAACGAGGTTCACCACGGTACCATTTCC
>JALTZY010000024.1 GCA_027045905.1 Paracoccaceae bacterium | reverse complement strand
TGTCGCGCGTGTCGCGCCCGCTCTGGCTGCTGCCGCCGCTGGCGCAGCACCAGCGCGGTCGGCAGACCGATCAGCGCCAGCGGCGGCAGCAGCCAGAGCGGGCGCGACACGCGCGACAGGTCCAGCCAGTCGTAATAGGCTGCCAGCACCATCACCAGGGCGATCTTGGCCAGTTCGGAGGGCTGCAGGCGCATGAAGCCGAGATTGAGCCAGCGCTGGGCGCCCATGCCGGCTTCGCCCACCAGTTCCACCAGCACCAGCAGCACCAGCGCCGTCAGATAGGCCAGCCCCGAGACCGAGCGCCAGAACCAGACCGGGATGAAGCCGACCACGAACATCAGCCCCATGCCCAGCGCAAAGCGCTGCATCTGCGGTTTCGCCCAGGGCTCGAGCGAGCCCCCGGCCACCGAATAGAGCATCAGGAAGCCCACCGCCGCCACCGCCATCAGCAGCAGCACCAGGAACCAGTTGAAATACAGCACCTTGCGCAGGCCGGCCGGGGTGTATCTGACATTGTATTCGAGAAAGCTCATGCGCGCCCCCGTCCCTGACTGGGTGCGACCGGCGCGCGCAGATCGAGCCGGCTGAACAGTTCGCGCATCTGGCGGCGCTGCGAGGAGGGATAGGCGCTGAGCGGCGGCAGCTTGCCATGAAGGGCAAACAGCATGATGTCGCGTGCGATCGGGGCGGCAGCGGTCGAGCCGCCGCCGCCATGTTCGGCCACCACCGTCACCGTGTATTTCGGTACTTCGTAGGGGGCGTAGGAAACGAACAGTGCATGGTCGCGCCGCTCCCAGGGCAGGTCTTCGTTGCGGATCACGCCTTCGGCGCGTTCGGCGGCGGTGATGTTGCGCACCTGCGAGGTGCCGGTCTTGCCGGCCAGGAGGCTGTTCTCGTCGGCGATCCTCGACTGCCGGGCAGTGCCCCGCTGACCGTAAACCACCTCGTACATGCCACGGCGCACGATGGCCAGATGCTCAGGGTCAATGTCCAGCGGCGGGGCCTCCCGCGGCGGCACCTCGATTCCGTCAAGGGAGCGCACCAGGCGCGGCGTCACCGCCCGCCCCGAGGCGATGCGCGCGGTCATCACGGCAAGCTGCAGGGGCGAGGTCAGCACATAGCCCTGGCCGATACCGGCATTGATCGTGTCGCCGATGAGCCACTCGGCTCCGCGGCGCTCGCGCTTCCAGGCCTTGGTCGGCATCAGTCCGTGCGCCACCCCCGAGAGCGGTAGGTCGTGCTTCATGCCCAGCCCCAGCTTGCGGGCCATGGCGCTGATCTTCTCGATCCCCACCCGCTGGGCGATGTCGTAGTAATATACATCGCAGCTTTCGCGCAGGGATTTCACCAGGTCTACCCTGCCATGCCCGCCCCGCCGCCAGCAGTGGAAGCGCCGCCCGGAGGCTTCGATATAGCCGGTGCAGGTGATCTGCTCTTCGGGTTCGATCACCCCTTCGGTCAGGGCAGTCAGGGCGACGACCATCTTGAAGGTCGAGCCGGGCGGGTAGGCGCCCTGCACGGCCTTGTTGGCCAGCGGGCGGTAGGGGTTTTCCAGCAAGGCATTGTAGTCCTTCGAGGAAATGCCGTGGACGAATTTGTTCGGGTCGAAGGAGGGGGTGGAGCCTACCGCCAGCAGGTCGCCGTTTTCCACATCCATTACCACCGCCGAGGCGCTCTCCTGGTCCAGTGCCAGGCGCGCCTGGACGAAATTCTGCAGGGCCTGCTCCACGCTCAGCTGCACGTTCTTGCCGGGGATGCCCTCCTTGCGGTCGAGTTCGCGCATCACCCGGCCGACTGCATTGACCTCGATCTGGCGGGTGCCGGCGGAGCCGCGCAGGACACGCTCCAGGCGCCGCTCGATTCCGTATTTGCCGACCTGAAAGCGTGGGATCTGCAGCAGCGGATCCTTGTCGTCGAGCCGCTCCAGGTCATAATCGGAAACCGGCCCCACATAGCCGACCACATGGGCGAAATCCTCGCCCAGCGGATAGACGCGGCTCAGCCCTACCTCCGGGCCGATACCGGGCAGGACCGGGGCATTGACCGCTACCCGCGCCACTTCCTCCCAGCTGGCCCGTTCGGCGATGGTGACCGGCACGAAGGGCGAGCGGCGCTTCATCTCCCGGATCGCCTGCTCGGTCTTCTCCGGATCTAGCCTGACCAGGGTCGCCAGTCGGGCTACGGCGGTCTCGATATCGCCGACATCTTCGCGCACGATGACGATGCGGTAATTCTGCTCGTTGCCGGCCAGCAGCACCCCGTGCCGGTCGTAGATCAGTCCGCGTGCCGGGGGGAGGAGGCGGATGTTGATGCGGTTTTCGTCTGCCAGCAGGCGGTACTTGTCGGCCTCGTCCACCTGCAGGAAGCGCATTCGCGCCGCCAGGCCGCCCACCAGCAGCAACTGCACGCCTCCCAGCATCAGCGCGCGGCGCGAGATCGTCCGTACGCTTCTCGCGGTATCTCCCGGCGAGCGCCTCATGGGCCCTGCCTCAGCGCTTCGGCCTCTCCGGGCAGGACGTGGCGCACCCGCAGGACGAATACCGTGAACGCCGCCACCAGCGGATAGGCGGCCAGGCTCACCAGGTAGCGCAGCACCTGCTTGCCGAAGCTGACCTGCTCCACGAGCAGCAGGGCCAGCACCAGCCGTTCGGTCAGGAGGATCGCTGCCATGGTGCCGGCCACCAGGGCCCATTCGGCCAGGAAGGGGCGGTCGCGCATTCCGGCGCGCCGGCGCAGGAATTCGAGCCCCAGCACCACCAGCCCCGCATGCAGGCCGGGGGGATTGAGCAGCAGCATGTCGGTAAGGAAGAACATCGGCGCCACCAGCAGTACCGGGACGTATTCCGGGCGCCGGAGCACCCAGGCAAAGACCAGCAGCAGAAGCAGATCGGGGCCGGGAAAGGCCGCGGGCAGGGTGGAAAGGGGCAGCATGTGCATGAATGTAATCATCCCGAAGAGCAGCACAAGCAGCGCCTGGTAGAACCAGCGGCGAAAGCTGCGCGGGTCGATCATTGGCCATTCTCCGTGGCACCTGTCGCGCCTTCCGGTCCCGCATCGCTGCCCGCAGGCGCCGCCGCTTCCGGCGGCAGGGGATTCGGGCGCGGCTCCGGGGCGATGAGCGCCCCGGGATCGACGATGCGCTCGGGCGCGTGGCTGCGCAATACCCGCAGGAATTCGAGCCGCTCGTAATCGGCCGCAAGCCGGACCCGGAAGCGCCGGTCCGGCCCCTGCAGCACATGGCCTACCAGCAGGCCGGGCGGGAACAGCCCGCCATCGCCCGAACTCACGATCCGGTCGCCGGCGCGCACCTTGCCGGGGCTCTCGATGAAGTCGAGCAGTGGCACGGCGCTGTTGTCTCCCACCATCAGGGCATTCTGGCCGGAGGGCTGGATGGTTACCGGGATGCGGCTGTTGGAGTCGGTCAGCAGGATCACCCGGCTGGTGCGCTCGCCCACCCCGGCGATGCGACCCACCAGCCCCAGTCCGTCGGTGGCCGCCCAGCCGTCGAGGATGCCGTCGCGCGCGCCGATATTGAGAATCACCGACTGGCGGAAAGGCGAGCCGCTGTCGGCAAGCACCACCCCGGTGATGTAGGACAGGCGGGCATCCAGGCGCACATTGTTGAGGTCCAGCAGCTTGGCGTTCTCCTGCTCCAGTTGCAGCGCGGCTTCCTTCCAGGCCTTCATCTGCCTCAGTTCGCGCCTGAGCTCCTGGTTCTGCTCGTAGATGCGGCTGTAGGACTGGAAGCCCTCGATCATGCCGACCACCCTGGTCACCGGCACCAGCGCCCAGTCAAACGAGGGCATGATCCGGTCCACCAGCTGGGCGCGGAAGCGTTCGACCCGCGGGCTGTCGATGCGCCACAGCAGGAAGGTGGCAAACATCAGCACCACCAGGATGCCGACCAGGATGCGCCTGACCGGGCGGGTGTATTCCTCTCCTTTGCTCCAGTCTCTCGCCAATGTCCCGCTCCGCAAGAGGTGTCTCGGCCCGTCTGCCGGCTTTCACCCGGTGGCCCGGCTGCTCGTCTGCCGGCCTGGCGGTTCGTGCCCGGTGTCGTCGCGCCGGGGAGGTGCCGGATGCCGCGCGGGGCTGTCCTGCCTGCTCTGCCACGCCGCCGGCCTTCGGCGGCCGTCAGTCGCCTTTAGCTGTCATAGTCGATAACATGGCGCAGCTGCTTTTCATATTCCAGTGCCTTGCCGGTGCCCAGCGCCACGCAGTGCAGGCTCTCGTCGGCCACCGAAATCGCCAGCCCGGTCTGCTCGCGCAGGGCAAGGTCGAGCTCGCCCAGAAGCGCGCCGCCCCCGGTCAGCATCACGCCGCGGTCAACGATGTCGGCGGCGAGATCCGGCGGCGTGGTCTCAAGCGCCGTCATCACCGCCTCGCAGATCTGCTGCACCGGTTCAGCCAGGGCCTCGGCCACCTGCGCCTGGGTGATTTCGATCTCCTTGGGGATGCCCGAAAGCAGGTCGCGGCCCCGGATCGTCATCGCCGCGCCGCGCCCGTCATCGGGCATGCGCGCGGTGCCGATCGAGGTCTTGACCCGCTCGGCGGTGGTCTCGCCCACCAGCATGTTCTGCTGGCGGCGAAGGTAGTTGACGATGGCCTCGTCCATCCGGTCGCCGCCGACCCTGACAGAGCGCGCATAGACGATATCGCCGAGCGAAAGCACCGCCACCTCGGTAGTGCCCCCGCCGATATCCACCACCATGTTGCCGGTGGGATCGGTGATCGGCATCCCGGCGCCGATGGCCGCCGCGATCGGCTCGGCGATCAGCCCGGCCCGGCGCGCGCCCGCCGAGAGCACCGACTGGCGAATGGCGCGCTTTTCCACCGGCGTGGCGCCGTGGGGCACGCAGACGATGATCTTGGGCTTCGACAGCATGGTGCGCTTGTGCACCTTGCGGATGAAATGCTTGATCATCTCCTCGGCGGTGTCAAAATCGGCGATGACGCCTTCGCGCATGGGCCGGATCGCCTCGATCGAGCCGGGGGTGCGGCCCAGCATCAGCTTGGCATCCTCGCCCACCGCCAGCACCTTCTTCACCCCGTCCTTGACGTGATAGGCGACCACCGAGGGTTCGTTCAGGATCACGCCCCGGCCCTTGACATAGACCAGCGTGTTGGCCGTGCCCAGGTCGATGGCCATGTCCGACGAAAACAGCCCGGTAAGATTCAGCATCTGCCCCGTATCCCGCTTGCAAATCGCCCGCATGGCGAAGGGCAGGCACGACTCCCTCACATGCGGACCCGCCCCTTATAAGGGTGGGCGGGGCGAAGAAAAAGGGGCCTGCGGCAGACGGCAGCGTGTTTTCGCCGCCGGCGGCAACACGGGCGTGGCGAAAGCGGACCGAAATGAACGGAAATGTGGGAAAAATGCCATTTCCCGCACCACGCAACCGGCTCCGGCACGGGAAACCGCAGAAAACCGGCAAGCCTCGGCTACGCTCGCCGATTTTTCGCAGAAAGGTTTCCCGCGCGCAGCGGGCCCCCGAAGAAGGATTTTTCGCGCAAATCCCGGCATCCGGGTGGCTCGCTGCGCTCGGGGGCGCGAAAGCCGGCCGGGCCTCAGGGCCTGCCCTTTTCGCGGCGCACGAGCAGATTGTTCAGCGCATTGACATAGGCCTTGGCGCTGGCCACCACGGTATCGGTGTCGGCCGACTGGCCGGTGACGATCTTTCCGTCCTCTTCCATGCGCACGGTGACGGTGGCCTGGGCGTCAGTGCCCTCGGTCACCGCGTGGACCTGGTAGAGCTGTAGCCGCGCCTCGTGTGCAAACAGCGCCTTGATGGCGTTGAATGTCGCATCCACCGGGCCGTCGCCGGTGGCGGTCACCTGGTGGTCCTCGCCGTCAATGGTGAGCGTCAGATCCGCCGATTGCGGCGCCTCGGTGCCGCAGATCACCCGCAGGAACTTGACCCGGATGCGGTCATTGGCGGCGTCGGTGCCGTCGCTCATCAGCGCGATCAGGTCTTCGTCGAACACCTCCTTCTTGCGGTCGGCGAGCTCCTTGAAGCGCACGAACACGTCCTTGAGCTGGTTGTCGGAAATCTCGAAGCCCAGATCCGCGAGCTTCTTGCGCAGGGCGGCGCGGCCGGAATGCTTGCCCATTACCAGGTTGGTTTCCGTCAGGCCGATATCCTCGGGGCGCATGATCTCGAAGTTTTCGCGGTTCTTCAGCATGCCGTCCTGATGGATGCCGCTTTCGTGGGCGAAGGCGTTCTTGCCGACGATGGCCTTGTTGAACTGCACCGCAAAGCCCGAGACCTGCGCCACCCGGCGCGAGATCTGGATGATGCGGGTGCTGTCCACGCCGGTCTTGAACGGCAGCGCGTCGTTGCGCACCCTGAGCGCCATGACCACCTCTTCCAGCGCCGTGTTGCCGGCGCGCTCGCCCAGCCCGTTGATGGTACATTCGATCTGGCGCGCGCCCGCCTCGACCGCTGCCAGCGCGTTGGCCGTGGCCATGCCCAGGTCGTTGTGACAATGGGTGGCGAAGGTGATCTGGTCGGCGCCGGGTACGCGCTCGAGCAGCATCTCGATGATGCGCGCGCTTTCGCGCGGGACCGCGTAGCCCACGGTATCGGGGATGTTGATGGTGCTGGCGCCGGCCTTGATGGCGATTTCCACCACCCGGCACAGGTAGTCGGGCTCGGTGCGGGTGGCGTCCATCGGCGACCACTGCACATTGTCGCAGAGATTGCGCGCCAGCGTCACCGTGTCGTGGATCACGTCGGCCATTTCGTCCATGGACAGGCCGGGGATGTCGCGGTGCAGGGGCGAGGTGCCGATGAAGGTATGGATGCGCGGGCGGGCGGCATGGCGCACCGCCTCCCAGGCGCGCTCGATATCGGCCGGCTTGGCGCGGGCCAGCCCGCAGATCACCGCGTCTTTCGAGCGCCTGGCGATCTCGCTCACCGCGGCGAAGTCGCCCTCGGAGGCGATCGGAAAACCCGCCTCGATGATGTCCACGCCCATGTCGTCGAGCATTTCGGCGATTTCCAGCTTTTCGTCATGGGTCATGGTGGCGCCGGGGCTCTGCTCGCCGTCGCGCAGGGTGGTGTCGAAGATCAATACGTGATCGGAAGTCGTATCGGACATGTCGGGTTCTTTCTTCTTCCTGGCTGGTTGGCTGACGGTGCGGTGCGGCGCGAATTTCCCTCTGAGCGGTCGCGCCGAGTGGCACGCTCAGAGGCAGCTAAGAAGCAGCAGCGCAGGCGCAGCGGCAGGGGCGGTGCGCGCGCCCGGTCCGGCGGAGATATGCGTGCTCTCGTTCATGGACGCGACTATAGGCATGTAAGCGGCGAGATAAAGCACTTTCTGCCCCTTTTCGGCGGTTTGCGTGGGAAATCCGGGGAGAGGCTGGGGAATCTTGACAGGGGGGCGCTTGTTAGTACTTACTTGCTTGATATTCGTGTATTGTCCACAACGCAACAGGAGCTTCCCCATGAACACGTTTGGCAAACTCGGCTGGTTCCTCGCCCTGATCCTCGCCATCGGCTTGGGCACCATGTCCTATACCTTCCTCGTCAAGGGCCAGACCGTGCCCTATGCCGACGGGCGCACCTCGGTCCTGCTCAGCCCCGACGAGCGCAACCAGGTGCTGGGCGAAATGCGCGCGATCCTGGCCGGTGTGCAGGAGATCCAGGAGAGCGTGCTGGCCGGAGACATGGAACCGGCCGCCGCCAGGGCCACCTCCATGGGCATGGCCGCCGCCAATGCCGACGCGCAGATCCTGGCCAAGCTGCCGCTGGAGTTCAGCACGCTCGGGCTCAGTCTGCACCGCAGCTTCGACGATCTGGCCCAGACCATCTCGGGCACGGACGACCCCTTGGTGGTAATAGGCGAAGTGACCGACCTGATGCTGCAATGCGTGGCTTGCCACGATACCTACAGACTTGGTATCGAAGGTGAAGCCGTCGCAGCAGGAAAGTAGAGCCGCATGACCGTCCGAACCGCCCCCAGGCGCAGCCGCAAGAGTGCCGCAGATCGCAAGGCCGAGATCGTGCGCACCGCGATCCGGCTGGCCGGCGAGCTGGGGCCGGATCGGGTCACCACCCAGCGCATCGCCGATGCGGTGGGGTTGACCCAGCCGGCGGTGTTTCGCCACTTTCCGGCCAAGACCGACATCTGGCTGGCGGTAGGCGAGTGGATCGCTCCGACCGACGGGCGCGACGAGCCCGAAAGCCGGGCCGCCACTCCGGCCGAACAGCTGCGCGAGATCGTCGCCGCCTATTTCGCCGGCATCGCTCGCAATCCGGCGATCCCGGCGATCCTGTTCTCGCGCGAGCTGCACGCCGAAAACGAAAAGCTGCGCGCCCATTTCGAGCGGGTCATGGCCCGGCGACGGGCGCGCTTTGCCGCTCTGGCTCGGGCCGCACAGGAGGCCGGCCAGTTGACGCCGACCATCCCCCCCGAGGATCTCGCCGCCCTGATCCTGGCCCTGATCCAGGGCCTCGCCATGCGCTGGTCCCTGGAAAACCGCGACTTCGATCTTGAGAAGGAAGGTCTGCGCCTGCTGGAGCGGCTGCTTGCCACCGCCCAGGTTTCGCACCCGTAAACAGGGTTTCCGTTTCTCGCGGGCTGCCCGTCACTTTTCGTACAGAGCGGGGATGATTCTGGCAGGTTTCGTGCGAATCGCGATCCGCCCCCCTGCCGGGCAAGCTGCGCTCGGTGTTGCGGCAGGATGGCAGGCCCAGAATGGCATTTCCGGCCGCCGGTGCGAGGGCGCAGGGCTGCCAGGCGGGCGAAAACCGCCAGGCGCGAACCGCTCCTGTGAGAAACCGGCGGCTCCCTGCTTCGACCACCGCCTGCACAGCCTGCACAGGGCGGATGCCTGAGCGGATCAGTCCAGCTCTTCGCCCGCGCGCAGCCCCCACAGGCCCGCATGCGTGGTCCAGCCACGCTTGCCCCCGGCGCTGAGGCGGCACCAGACCGGCCCGCATTTCTCCACCCTGGCGATGACCCCGGCCTCCAGATAGGCATTGACCGGCCCCTGCGGGTCGCGCCGCTGGTAGAGCGGCAGCATGTCTTCTTCGACGATCACCGTGCGCACCCCGGACAGGAGCGAATAATGCACCCAGCCGCCGACCCCGTCGCGGTCGCGCACCCGACGCCAGTTGCCGTATTCGCCGATCACTTCCAGCGGCATCCCGCGCGCCTTGTACACCCAGTCGATCCGCTGGCTCATCGACGGGCCGCGCCGGACATTGGCCTCGTCGGTCTTGAGGGAAACGAATCGCGGGATCGGCAGCCGCGTCACCGGCCCTACCTCCTGCCCCGGCCCGGCCCGCACCGCCGGTCCGGCTCCTGCGGAGCCCGTTACCGACAGGCTCACGGCCAGAGCCACCCCCAATATCGTCGAACCCCTCATTCGCCTGCCCGTCTGCACTGCCTTGCGCGACCGGTCACGTTCTCAAGGCGCTTGTACCCCGCCGCTTTCCTTGTCACTCTGCCAGAAACAGCGGCGAAAGGAAAGAGAGGGGGAGCCACGCCATGCCCAGGAAGCGCCTGACTGTTGTCGTGACGCGACAATTGCCCGAGCCGGTCGAAACCCGGATGAAGGAGCTTTTCGACGTGGAGCTGCGCGAGGGCGACACCCCCATGGACCGCGAAGAACTCGCCGCCGCCATGAAGCGCGCCGACGTGCTGGTGCCCACCCTCACCGACCGGATCGACGCCGGGATGCTCGCGGGCGCCGGCGAGCGCCTCAAGCTGATCGCCAATTACGGCGCCGGGGTCGATCATATCGACGTCGCCACCGCCCGCCAGCGCGGCGTGCTGGTCTCCAACACCCCGGATGTCACCGCCGAAGACACCGCCGACATGACCATGGCGCTGATCCTCGCCGTGACCCGCCGCATCCCCGAAGGACTCGCGCTGATGCAGGCGGGCGAATGGCAGGGCTGGAGCCCCACCGCGCTCCTGGGCGGGCGCATCGCGGGGCGGCGCCTGGGCATCCTCGGCATGGGCCGGATCGGCCAGCAGGTCGCCCAGCGCGCCCGCGCCTTCGGCATGCAGATCCACTACCACAACCGCAAGCGCCTGCACCCCGACACCGAAGCCGCCCACGAGGCGACATATTGGGAGAGCCTCGACCAGATGGTCGCGCGCATGGACGTGATCAGCATCAACTGCCCGCACACGCCCAGCACCTTCCACCTGATGAACGCCCGCCGGCTCAGGCTGATGAAACCGGATGCGGTGATCGTCAACACCTCGCGCGGCGAAGTGATCGACGAAAACGCCCTCACCCGGATGCTGCGCGCAGGCGAGATCGCCGGTGCCGGGCTCGACGTGTTCGAACACGGCCACGACGTGAACCCCCGCCTGCGGGCGCTGAAAAACGTGGTCCTGCTGCCCCACATGGCCAGCGCCACCCATGAGGGTCGCATCGAGATGGGGGAAAAGGTGATCATCAACATCAAGACCTTCGACGACGGCCACCGCCCCCCCGACCTGGTGGTGCCGGGGATGCTGTGATGGGCCGCCCGTCACTCGGAACCGCCTCGCGTCGCATTTGGGACGCAGCGGACAGGCTGTCAAAAGAACTGAGCCGCCCGCCCGCCCGCGCAGAGCGCATTACCTTTCGGCTACGCTAGCGCCATGTGGATCGGGCGCAGATCACGACCGGGCGCGGGCAAGCGGTTGCCAGACCGCTTGCTCAAGGCGCTTCGAAGTGTCCTGCCCGCCCTCCTCCTCGCCGCCTGCGGCCGCCCGCTGACCCCGGGCGAGACCGCCTTTGCCCGCGACATGTTCGGCGACACGCTCGACCCGGCGCGCGTGCGCGTGCGCGTGGGCGCAGGCCTCGCCCCCCCGCCGAAACCCGAGCCCGCGCCGCCTGCCAGAGCCGCGCGTGCCGACATCCCCAAGGGTTTCTGCACCCGCACCCCGCAGCCGCGCCGGATCCGCTGGCCCGCCGCCTTCGTGCTGGGCAATACCGTGTTCATCAAGCGCGAATACTACGCCGCCGACACCTTCCCCGGCTGGCCCGAACGCTTCCTCGTGCCCCAGGGCTTGCTCATGGCCCACGAACTCATCCATGTCTGGCAATGGCAGAACCGCGCCACCACCCGTTACTCGCCGCTCAGACCGCTCGCCGAGGCTGCCCGCAAGGCCGACCCCTATATCTGGGACGGCACCGGCCCGCGCCCCTTCCGGGCCTTCGGCTTCGAACAGCAGGCCGCCCTCGTGGAGGACTACCTCTGCTACCGCCTGTTCGAGCCCCATGACCCCCGCCGCCGCGAACTCCAGACCATCCTCGCCCCGGTCTTGCCACTGGCCCGCATCCCGCACTGACCTTTCATCTTTCCCGAAATACTCCCGCCGGAGGCACGATTTTTCCGCGAAAAATCGTCCGCCCCCGCCGCCACGCAAAGCCCCCTGTCGCATTTGCACCCTTATCGGTCGGCTGGTTCTTCCCTGCGCCCGGCCAAGCCCCTAGACTGCGCCCATGGAGCCAAGGGAGGAGACGGGATGAAAACCAGGGTAAAGGCGCTTGTGGTCGGCGGCGGCGCGGTAGGTACCTCGATCGCCTATCATCTGGCGCGTGCCGGCTGGGACGACGTGATGCTGATCGAGCGCGACGAACTCACCGCGGGCTCCACCTGGCACGCGGCCGGGCTCTTGCCGCTGTTCAACATGTCCTACGCCACCACCCATATCCACCAGTATTCGGTGGAATTCTACAAGACGCTGAAGGCCGAGACCGGGCTCGATGCGGGCTTTGCCGTGGTGGGCAATCTGCGCATGGCCCAGACCGAGGAGCGGATGGACGAATACATGCTCTACGCCTCCACCGCCGAGACCTGCGGCGTACCCTATACCTTCTTCACTCCCGACGAGATCAAGGCGCGCTGGCCGCTCATCGAGACCTCTGACCTCAAGGGCGCACTCTACCACCACACCGACGGCTACATAAACCCCGCCGACGTGACCCAGGCCATGGCCAGGGGCGCGCGCCAGCGCGGCGTCGAGATCATGCGCAAGCTTCAGGCCGATGCCTTCCGCTGGAACGGCGCCGCCTGGGAAGTCACCTGCACCAGGATGGTCGAGAAGGGCGGCAATCTGGTGCCCTCGGACGAGACCGTCACCATCACCGCCGAGCATGTGGTGACCGCCTCCGGCAACCACGCCCAGCGCACCGCGCGGCTTCTGGGCATCAGGATCCCGGCGATCCCGGTCGAGCATCAGTTCATCGTCATGGATGCCGACCCCGAACTGGTCAGATGGCGCGCCGAGGGCAAGCCCGAGCACCCGGTGATCCGCGACGCCGATGCCCAGTCCTATGTGCGCGAGGAGCGCGGCGGCTGGATCCTCGGCGTCTATGAGAAGGGCGCGCCGGCGCGCTTCGAATACGGCGTGCCCGACAGCTTCCGCGCCGACCTGTTTCCGCTCGATCTGGAGCGGATCGAAAGCCAGTACATGGCCATGCTCCACCGCATCCCCTCTTGCCGGGATTCCGGGCTCAAGGACGATTTCAATGGCCCGATCTGCTACACGCCGGACGGCAACCCGCTGGTGGGCCTCGCCCCGGGGCTCAGAAACATGTGGCTGGCCGAGGGCTTTTCCTTTGGCATCACCGCGGCCGGGGGCACCGGCCACTACCTCGCCCAGATGATGGTCGAGGGCGAAGCCGAGATCGACATGGCCAGCCTCGACCCCAAGCGCTACGGCCAGGACTGGATGACCACCGAATATGCCGCGCGCAAGAACGAGGAATGCTACAACCACGTCTACATCCTCCACCACCCGGACGAAGAGCGCCCTGCCTGCCGCCCCCTGCGCACCGCGCCGGCCTATGACCGCCAGAAGGCGTTGGGGGCGCAGTTCGGGCAGGTCAATGGCTGGGAGCGGCCCAATTACTACGGGCCGAAGGACGCGCCGGCCGATTTCGACGAAAATGCACGCAGCTTCCGCCGTGGCGGCTGGTGGCAATATGCGGTGGAGGAAGCCCGCGCCATCCGCGAGGGCGTGGGGCTGATCGACGCCACCGCCTTCGCCAAGCATGTGGTCAAGGGCCCCGGCGCCACGGCCTTTCTCGACTGGTTCACCTGCAACCGCCTGCCGCGCGTGGGCCGGATCGGCCTCACCTATGCGCTGACCTCTGCCGGCACCACCCGCAGCGAATACACCATCCTGCGCCGGGGCGAGAACGAATATTACCTCGTCTCCGCCGGTGCCTGGGCCGCCTATGATGCCGATTTCCTGGGTAAGGCCGCCGAGGACAAGGCGGAGGAATTCGGCTATATAGAGATCCAGGACGTGACCACCCAGCACGGCGTTTTTGCCGTGGCGGGGCCGAAATCCCGTGACCTGCTCAAGGATCTGATCCGCGACGCGGCGCCCGCCACCGCGCTCTCCAACAAGCGATTCCCGTGGCTCTCCGCCAGGCGGATCGAACTGGGCATGGTCCCGGTCGAGGCAATTCGCGTCGCCTATACGGGCGAGCTGGGCTGGGAGCTGCACCACCCCATCGAGATGCAGAACTACCTCTGGGACCGACTGCTGGAGGCCGGCGAAAGACACGGGCTGAAGCTGGTCGGCGCGCGGGCGCAGAACTGGCTCAGGCAGGAGAAGAGCTACCGCGCCTTCGGCACCGAACTGGGCCGTGACGCCACCCCGCTCGAAGCCGGGCTCGAGCGCTTCGTGGACCTCGACAAGGACTTCCACGGCAAGGCGGCGATGCTGGAAACCGGCATCCGCAGCCAATGCGTCACCCTGCTGGTGGATGGCCCGGAAGACGCCGACCCCTGGGGCCGCGAGGCGCTCTATCACGACGGCAGGCGCGTCGGGCGGCTGACCTCGGGCGGCTGGTCGGTGGTCTTCGCCCGCTCGATCGCCATGGGCTATGTGCCGCCGGACCTCGCCGCGCCCGGCCAGAAGCTGCAGGTGAAGATGTTTGACCGGCTCTGGCCCGCCGAAATCACACCCGACAGCCCGCATGACCCGACCAATGCGCGCATCCGCCAGGACGGTTAGGGTCTTTCTGCGGCACTTTTGCCCTTTTGTTTTTTCTCGGAGCGGCTAATCTGATTTCGGTGAATCAGGAGGAAACATGCCCAGGCTCGTCCGTCTTTACATCCGCCAGGTCCTCGTCGGCTTTGCCTTGTCGGGCCTGTTTGTCGCCGCGCTTCTGTATCTGAACGTGGGCAATCTCTGGCATCTCGTATCGACGTCTCCCATGGGGTGGATTGCGGTGCTGATGCTGTTCATGTTCCACGGGCTGGTCTTTGCCGGAGTGCAGTTTGCCATCGTGATCATGCGCATGGAAGAAAGGCAGGACGGACCTCGCGGAGGCAAGCGGGCGCCGGTTGCGACCGATATCCCGGCACGGGTAATGGCGACAGCGCCCGGAAAGGCCGGAGGAAGGCTCTAGAAGCGTATTTCCCAGGCTGCCCGGTCCCACATCCCGCAGCGCGCTCCGGTTGCGGCGGGCGGTCGGGAGGCGATTTTTCCGAGAAAAATCGTGCCTCCGGCGGGAGTATTTCGGGAAAGGTGAGAGGCTTCTGGAATCGTTCCAGAAACTTGACATGCCCCCGGGGCATGGGCATATGAGAGCCAGCAGGAAAGGCAGCCCCATGTTCATCCAGACCGAAAACACTCCGAATCCCGCAACGCTCAAGTTTCTTCCCGGCCAATCGGTCCTGGGTACGGGCACGGCGGATTTCACCTCGCCCGAGGAGGCGGTGAATTCGCCGCTGGCTTACCGGCTGTTTCGTGTTGACGGGGTGGAGGGGGTGTTTCTCGGCTCGGATTTCATCACCGTGACCAAGGCGGATTCAGTGGAGTGGGATCATCTGAAGCCTTCGGTTCTGGGGGCGATCGTGGAGCATTTCCAATCCGGCCAGCCGGCGCTCGAAGGGGCGGCGGCGCCCGGTCATGCGGCCCATGACGCGGCCGGGGAAGACAGTGAAATCATTACCAGAATCAAGGAGCTTCTGGATACTCGCGTACGTCCGGCCGTGGCTCAGGACGGTGGCGACATCACCTTTCACGGCTTTGACCGGGGGGTGGTCTATCTGCATATGCAGGGGGCCTGCGCGGGCTGTCCTTCTTCGACCCTGACCCTGAAGATGGGCATCGAGAACCTGCTCAAGCATTACATCCCCGAAGTGAGCGAAGTGCGTCCGGTTCAGCCCTGATCGGGGGCGTGGGGTGGCGGTCTCGCTTGGATTCGACACTTCGCAGGCGGCCTGCGCGGCGGCGCTGAGTCTGGACGGGCGCGTGAGGGTCCGCATCGAAGATATGGCGCGCGGGCAGGCCGAGCGCCTGATGGGGGTGCTGGAAGAGATGCTGGCCGCCGAGGGTCTCGTCTGGGGCGATCTCGACGTGATCGGGGTCGGTATCGGCCCGGGCAACTTCACCGGCATCCGCATTGGCGTCGCCGCCGCGCGCGGGCTGGCGATGGCGCTGAGGATCCCGGCGGTGGGGGTGAGTGCCTTCGAGGCGGCGGCAGGCGTGTCGGCCCGCCCGCTCTGGGTGGCGGTGCCGGCTCCACGCGGGCAGGTCTGGCTGCAGCGGCTGGCCCCGGGCGGGCGCGAAACGCCGACGCTGGTGCCGCAGGAGGCGCTGGCCGGGCTGGACGCGCCGCTGTTGCGCGCCGAGGAGCGGGCCGGCGAAGCGCGCATCGCCACGATCGCCAGGCTGGCACTGGAACGGCGCGGCGAGAGTCCGCCCCGCCCCGCCCCGCTCTATGCGCGTGCTCCCGATGCGGCACCCGCGCGCGACGCGCCGCCGGTGATCCTGCCGTGACGGCCGAGCGGCTTGCCCGGCTTCACGCCGCTGCCTTTGCCGATTCGCGCCCCTGGAGCGCCGGCGAATTCGCCGCCCTTCTGGTTGCGCCGGAGACCGTGCTCGCGCATCGTCCCGAGGGCTTTGCGCTCGGGCGGGTGATCGGCGGCGAGGCCGAGCTTCTGAGCCTTTCCGTCGCCCCCGAGGCCCGGCGCAAGGGGCTGGGGCGCGCTCTGCTCGGCGAATTCGAAGCCCTTGCCCGTGCCCGTGGTGCCGGGCGCGCCTTTCTGGAAGTGGCCGAGGACAACGCCCCGGCCCGCGCGCTCTACCGCGCCGCCGGCTGGCGCGAATCCGCCCGCCGCCCCGGCTATTACCGGCGCCGGGGCGGCGGAAAATGCGATGCGTTGCTGCTGGAAACGGACCTTTAGCGGCAGGAAGGCCCGCCCGAAAACCGGCATTTCCCCGAAAAACCGCGGCTTCGAATGCACGGTCAAATATTAACCTTGACCCCGCCCTTGCCCTGCGGGCTAAATTGCGGATGATCCGTTTCAGCGATCTGCTCGCAAGGGGAATCGCGTGCCTGCCGCGCACCCCCTCACAGTAACCAATGGGAGACAACAACATGACCCTCATGCAGAAATTCCTCGGAGCCGCCGCAGCCCTGGCGCTGAGCGCCGGCGCGGCCCTGGCCGATCCTGCCATCATCTTCGACATGGGCGGCAAGTTCGACAAGTCGTTCAACGAAGGCGCCTTCAACGGCGCCCAGCGCTGGGCCGAGGAGAGCGGCGGCAATTTCCTCGAGATCGAGATTCAGTCCGAGGCTCAGCGCGAGCAGGCGCTGCGCCGCTTTGCCGAAGCGGGCGCCAATCCGATCATCACCACGGGCTTTGCCTTCTCCTCCGCGATCGACCAGGTGGCGCCGGACTACCCGGACACCAAGTTCGCCACCATCGACGGCTGGGTGGAGCAGCCCAACGTGCTCTCGGTGGGCTTTGCCGAGCATGAAGGCTCTTATCTCGTCGGCATGATCGCCGGGATGAAGACCGAGAGCGGCACCGTGGGCTTTGTCGGCGGCATGGACATCCCGCTGATCCGAAAGTTCGCCTGCGGCTATGCCCAGGGCGTCAATGCGGTCAACCCCGACGCCAAGGTCATCGCCAACATGACCGGCACCACGCCGGCGGCCTGGAACGACCCGGTGAAGGGCGGCGAACTGGCCAAGGCGCAGATGGCCCAGGGCGCCGACATCATCTATGCCGCCGCCGGCTCCACCGGCCTTGGCGTGCTGCAGGCCGCGGCCGATGCGGGCATCTACTCGATCGGCGTGGACAGCAACCAGAACTACCTGCATCCGGGCAGCGTGCTTACCTCGATGCTCAAGCGCGTCGATGTGGCCGTCTATGAGCTGATGAAGGCGGGCGAGGACATGCCTACCGGCTTCATGGGGCTCAGCCTCAAGGATGACGGCGTGGGCTATGCGCTCGACGAGTACAACAAGGACCTGATCAGCCAGGAGATGATCGACGCGGTGGAAGCGGCCAAGGCCAGGATCATCTCGGGCGAACTCGAGGTGCATGACTACACGACCGATGACAGCTGCCCGGTGCTCAATTTCTAAATGACCGACAGCAGCAGCAATACAGGGGCGCGGCAGGAAACTGCCGCCCCCGCGATCGAGCTTCGCGGCATCTCCAAGGCCTTCGGCCCGGTGCAGGCGAACAGAGACATTTCGATCCGCGTGATGCCGGGCACGATCCACGGCATCATCGGCGAGAACGGCGCCGGCAAATCCACCCTGATGTCGATCCTCTACGGCTTCTACAAGGCCGATTCGGGGCAGATCTTCATCAATGGCAAGGAAACCCCGATCCCCGACAGCCAGGCGGCGATCCGGGCCGGGATCGGCATGGTGTTCCAGCATTTCATGCTGGTCGAGAACTTCACCGTGCTGGAAAACGTGGTGCTCGGCGTGGAAGAGGGCGAACTGATCCGCCCCTCGCTGGCCAGGGCGCGCAAGACGCTCAAGCGGCTTGCCGAAGAATACGAGCTGCATGTGGACCCGGACGCGGTGATCGAGGATATCGGCGTGGGCATGCAGCAGCGCGTCGAGATCCTCAAGGCGCTCTACCGCCAGGCCGATATCCTGATCCTCGACGAGCCCACAGGAGTGCTGACCCCGGCCGAGGCCGACCACCTGTTTCGCATCCTCAAGGGGTTGAAGGAACAGGGCAAGACCATCATTCTCATTACCCACAAGCTGCGCGAAATCATGGAGATCACCGACACGGTAAGCGTGATGCGCCGCGGCGAGATGACCGCCACGGTCAAGACCGCCGACACCAATCCCGAACAGCTCGCCGAGCTGATGGTCGGGCGCAAGGTGCTGCTGGAGGTGGACAAGGCCCCCGCCAGCCCCGGCGCCCCGGTGCTCGAGGTCGAGGACCTGCGCATGGTGGACGAATTCGGCGTCGAGCGGCTCAAGGGGGTGAGCTTCAGCGTGCGCGCGGGCGAGATCCTCGGCATTGCCGGGGTGTCGGGCAACGGCCAGTCGGAGCTTCTGAAGCTGCTCGGCGGCTTTGCCCACGGCACCGGCAGCGTGCGCCTCAATGGCCGCGAGATCGACCTTTCGGGCCGGCACAGCGATGCCCGCTCGCGCCGCTCGCGCGGCATTTCCCATGTGCCCGAAGACCGCCACCATTACGGGCTGATCATGGATTTCGCCGCCTGGGAAAACATGATCTTCGGCTATCACTGGGCGCCCGAATACCAGAAGAACCGCCTGCTGATGGACAACCGCGCCGTGATCCGCGACGCGACCGGCAAGATGGAGCGCTTCGACGTGCGCCCGCCAGACGTGATGCTGGAGGCCAAGAGCTTCTCGGGCGGCAACCAGCAGAAGATCGTGCTGGCGCGCGAAATCGAGCGCAACCCTGACCTGCTGCTGGTGGGCCAGCCCACGCGCGGGGTGGATATCGGCGCGATCGAATTCATCCACAAGCAGATCATCGCCCTCAGGGACCAGGGCAAGGCGATCCTGCTGGTCTCGGTCGAGCTTGACGAGATCCTGAGCCTCAGTGACCGCATCGCGGTGATGTTCGACGGCCGCATCATGGGCGAACGCCTGCCCGAGGAGACCAACGAGACCGAACTGGGCCTGCTGATGGCAGGCGTCACCGACGGTGGGAAGGGTGGAAAGGGAGAAGCCGCCTGATGGAGAAGATGCCGAAATGGGCCGATGTGGCCCTGATTCCGCTGATCAACCTCGCCATCGCCTTCGCGCTCAGCGCGCTGGTGATCTGGGCGATCGGCGAAGACCCGTGGAAAGCGGTGAAGATGATGGTCAGCGGTGCGCTGGGCTCCACCTATGGCTGGGGCTATACGCTCTATTATGCGACCAATTTCCTGTTCACGGGGCTTGCGGTGGCGGTGGCATTTCAGGCCTCGCTGTTCAATATCGGTGGCGAGGGGCAGGCGGTGCTGGGCGGGCTCGGGGTGGCGCTGGTGTGCCTGTTCATCCCGTTCCCGCACTGGTCCGTGGCGCTGGTCTTCGCGCTGGCCGGCGGCGCGCTTTTCGGCGCGCTCTGGGCGCTGATCCCGGCCTGGCTGCAGGCCAGGCGCGGCTCGCATATCGTCATCACCACGATCATGTTCAACTTCATCGCCGCCTCGCTGCTGAACTACATCCTGGTCAATCTGCTCCGGCCCGCGGGCTCCATGGACCCGGCTTCGGGCCCCTTCCCCGAGACCACCAATCTGCCCACCTTTCACGACATGCTGGCGCCGCTGGGGATCGCCTTTTCCAAGTCGGCGCCGGTCAATATCTCGCTGATCATCGGCCTGGTGCTGGCGGTGGCGGTGTATTTCCTGCTCTGGCGCACGCGCCTCGGTTACGAGATCCGCGCCTTCGGCAAGAGCCAGGATGCCTCCACCTATGCCGGCATCTCGGTTACCCGTATCACCATCGTGGCGATGATGATCTCCGGCGCCATTGCCGGGATGATGTCGATCAACAACACGATGGGCGAGAGCGAGCGCCTGATCCTCAATTCGGTCGAGGGCGCGGGCTTCATCGGCATCGCGGTCGCGCTGATGGGGCGCAATCACCCCTTCGGGGTGGCGCTGGCGGCGCTGCTGTTCGGCTTTCTCTATCAGGGGGGAGGCGAGCTTGCGCTCTGGACCAAGATCCCGCGCGAGCTGATCACTGTCATCCAGGCGCTGGTGATCCTGTTTACCGGCGCGCTTGACAACATGGTGCGCGACCCGCTGGAGCGTGCCTTCATCCGCCGCGCCAAACGGAGAAAACAGCGACGGCAGGAGCAGCCAGAGCAGGGAGCCGCGGGCTGATGGACTATATCTCGATACTGCAGATCTTCGACTCCGCCGTGCGGCTCGCCACGCCCCTGCTGCTGGCCTGCCTTGCCGGGCTGTTCAGCGAACGCGCCGGGATCTTCGATATCGGCCTCGAGGGCAAGATCCTGGTTTCGGCCATGTTCGCGGCCTCGGTCGCCACCTTTACCGGCTCGGTCTGGCTGGGGATGCTGGCCGGGCTCATGGGCTCTCTGGTGTTTTCCGCCATGCACGGGCTGGCGTCGATCACCTTCCGCGGCAATCAGCTGATCTCGGGGGTGGCGCTCAATTTCCTCGCCTCGGGGATCACGGTGCTGATCGCCGAGGCCTGGTTCGGGCTCGGAGGCCGCACGCCGGGGCTCTCGGGCGCCGAGCGCTTCCTGCCGATCGAACTGCCCTTCGTCGAGAGCTTCTCGGGCGTGCCGGTGCTCGGCCCGCTCTACAAGGAGCTCATTTCCGGCCATACGCTGCTGGTCTATGTGGCGCTGCTGATGGTGCCGGTGAGCTGGTTCGTGCTCTACCGCACCCGCTTCGGCCTGCGCCTGCGCGCGGTGGGCGAGAACCCGGCGGCGGTGGATACGGCGGGCATCTCGGTGGTGCGCCTGCGCTATGCCTCGATGGTGATTGCCGGCATCCTGTGCGGGCTTGCCGGCGTCTATCTCTCGACCGGGCTCGGCGCGGGCTTCGGCAAGGAGATGAGCGCCGGGCGGGGCTATATCGCGCTGGCGGCGCTGATCTTCGCCAAGTGGCGGCCCTGGTATGCGCTGGGGGCGACCATGCTCTTTGGCCTGCTGGAGGCGGTGGCCAACCGCTATCAGAATATCGACCTGGGCGGTTTCATCGTGCCGGTGCAGTTCATGCAGGCGCTACCCTATATCCTGACGGTGATCATCCTGGCGGGTTTCGTCGGCAAGGCGATCCCGCCGCGCGCGGGCGGCCAGCCCTATGTGAAGGAGCGCTGATCCGGGCATGGCCCGTGCCATGACCGTGTGCGGCAGCGATGCGCGCGCCCCGGAGGCGCGCCGCTGCCTCCCGCGCCTTGACACGGAGCGCCCGGCAGACAGCGGCGGGTGCGCGGGCGGCGATTTTTCGCGGAAAAATCGCCGCCACCCTATTCGGTGTGCGGGTTCAGGAGCTTCGTCAGTACCCGGTCGCGGGTGATCTCGCCGAGCAGCTTTCCCTCTGCCCTCACCGCCACGGGTTCCTTGCTGCGTGTCAGCCTTTCCATGACCGCGCGGATCAGCATGTCCGGGGAGACGCTGTGCGGATAGTCTCCCCCCCGGGCGGGTCCCATCACATCGCGGGCCGTCAGCACGCCGAGCGGATTCATGTGAGCGACGAAATCGGCCACATATTCGTTTGCCGGAGCGGTGAAGATGTCGCGCGGCGTGCCTGCCTGCACGATCCGCCCGCCCTCCATGATCGCGATCCGGTCGCCCAGCTTGAAGGCTTCGTCGAGGTCGTGGCTGACGAAGATGATGGTGCGCCGGAGCCGGGCCTGAAGCTCGAGCAGTTCGTCCTGCAGGCGGGTGCGGATCAGCGGATCCAGCGCCGAGAAAGGCTCGTCCATGAGCAGGATCGGAGCATCGGTGGCGAAGGCGCGCGCCAGCCCCACCCGCTGCTGCATCCCGCCCGAAAGCTCGCTTACCCTGCGCCCGGCCCAGCCGCCGAGGCCGACCAGCTCCAGCTGGCGGTCCACCCGGGCGTTGCGCTCGGCGCGCCCCATGCCGGCAAGCTCGAGCCCCAGCCCGACATTCTCGCGCACGCTGCGCCAGGGCAGCAGGCCGAAGGCCTGGAATACCATGGCGATGCGCTTCTGGCGCAGCCGGCGCAGCGTCGCCCCGTCGGCGCGGGTCACGTCCACCAGCCCTTCGCCGTCATTCACCCGGACCCGTCCGCGCGTCACCGGGTTGAGTCCGTTTACCGCGCGCAGAAGCGTGGACTTGCCCGAGCCCGAAAGCCCCATCAGCACCAGTATCTCGCCCTCTGCCACGCTGATCGTGCAATCATGCACGCCGAGCACCTGGCCGGTCGCAGCCTGTATCTCTTCGCGCGTCTGGCCCCGGTCGGCCAGTGGCAGCGCCCTTTCGGGCCGGTCGCCGAAGACGATGGAGACCTCCTCGAATTCCACCGCGGTGCTCATTTGCGTTCCACCCGCAGCATCCGGTCGAGCATGATCGCGACCACGACGATGATGAAGCCGCTTTCGAAGCCCAGAGCGGTGTTGACCGAATTGAGTGCGCGCACGACGGGCACGCCCAGCCCGTTGGCTCCGACCAGCGCGGCGATGACCACCATCGACAGGCTCAGCATGATGGTCTGGTTCAGCCCGGCCATGATCTGGGGCACCGCGTAAGGCAGTTCGACCTTCCACAGCATCTGGCGCGGGGTGGCGCCGAAGGCCTGGGCGGCTTCGAGCAGGGGCCGGGGGGTGGCGGAAATGCCCAGCTGGGTCAGCCGGATCGGGGCGGGCAGCACGAAGATCACCGTGGCGATCAGGCCGGGCACCATGCCGATGCCGAAAAACACGATCGCCGGGATCAGATAGACGAAGGTGGGCAGGGTCTGCATCAGGTCCAGTACCGGGCGCACGGCGCGAAACAGGCGCGGGCGATGTGCGAGCGCAATGCCGATCGGCACGCCCAGCCCCATGCAGACCAGGCAGGCCGAGAGCACCAGGGTCAGGCTTTCGGTGGTTTCCTCCCAGTAGCCTTGGTTGAGGATGAACAGGAAGCCCAGCACCACCATCAGGCAGGTCTTCCAGTTGCGCTGCATGAGCCAGGTAAGGGCGGTGATAGCGGCGATGACCGCCAGCGGGTGCGGGGTCTGAAACAGCCAGAGGATCGCATTGATCAGTGCCTCCAGCACCCATGACAGCCAGTCGAAGAAGGGCGCGCCGGCTTCCTGCAGCCAGTCGAAGAAGCGCTTTGCGGTCTTGCCCACGGGGATCTTGGTGTCGGTCAGCCAGTTCATGGCGCCTCCGGAGGGATGAGCGGGGAGAGAGGGAGGAAAAGGCGCAACAGCCGTGAGAGCGGAGCGGGGCGGGGCCGGGATATGCGCGGCCGTAGCAGGGCGGGGGGCAGCCGGAGCGGGGCCGGCGCCGGGCCAAGGGCCGGCGGGCAGCTCCCCGCCCGCGATTTCGGGAGCGGGCGGGGCGGGGCGCGCCGCCTACATGCCCAGCGCCGCCTCTACCGCGGCGATGGCATCGCCGCCGTCCCGGGTGGTCACGCCTTCGAGCCAGGCGTGCCAGGTATCGGGATGCTCCTTGAGCCAGGCTTTGGCGGCTTCCTTCGGATCCTCGCCCTCATCGAGGATCGCGCCCATGATCTCGTTTTCCATCGCCAGCGTGAACTTGAGGTTTTTCAGCAGCGCGCCGACATTGGGGCAGGCCTCCGCATAGCCCGCGCGGGTATTGGTATAGACCGTGGCGCCGCCGAGATCGGGGCCGAAGTAATCATCCCCGCCGGTTAGATAGGTGAGGTCGAAATTGGCGTTCATCGGGTGCGGCTCCCAGCCGAGAAAGACGATCGGCTCGCCCCGCGACGTGGCCCGCTTCACCTGTGCCAGCATCCCCTGTTCGGAGCTTTCGACCACTTCGAAATCTTTGAGGCCGAAGGCATTGGTATCGATCATGTCCTGGATCAGGCGGTTGCCGTCATTGCCCGGCTCGATGCCGTAGATCTTGTGATCGAGCGCCTCGCCATGGGCGGCGATATCGGCGAAATCAGCGATGCCGAGATCGCGTGCCGGGGCGTTCACGGCGAGCGTGTATTTGGCGCCTTCGAGATTTTCGCGCACGGTGTCCACGCTGCCGGCCTCGCGGTAGGGGGCGATATCGGCTTCCATGGTGGGCATCCAGTTGCCGAGGAACACGTCCACGTCGCCCTGGGCCATGGCGGTATAGGTGACGGGCACGCTCAGCAGCTTGGTGTCGGTCTCATAACCCAGCGCCTCGAGGATCAGCGAGGTGGCGGCGGTGGTGGCGGTGATGTCGGTCCAGCCGACATCGGAGAAGGTGACCGTGGCGCATTCGTCCCCGTGGCTGCCGGCGAATGCGCCGGAGGTGATGGTGAGCGCGCCCAGCGTACCGAGTGCGGTGGCGGTGAGGAGGGTCTTGAAGGTCATCTGGAAGCTCCCTGTCGTGGTTGGTTGACGTGTTGAATAGTTTTTATTGATTGACGAGTCAATCAAATCCTGTCTAGCTCGGCATGGCAAGCATTTTCGGAGACGTCATGCCCAGGCTCGGAATGGAACCTATCAGGCGCGAGGCCCTGATCAAAGCGACAATTGACGAGATCGGTGCTGCCGGCTCGCTGGACGTCACGGTGAGCCAGATCGCCCGGCGCGCGGGGATGTCGAGCGCGCTGGCGCATCACTATTTCGGCGGCAAGGAGCAGATATTCCTCGCCGCCATGCGCCACATCCTGAGCCAGTACGGGGCCGGGATACGCGGGGCGCTGGCCGGGGCCGAGGGGCCACGGGAGCGGCTTGAGGCGATCGTGCGCGCGAGCTTCGAGGCGGGGCATTTCCGCCCCGAGGTGATTGGGGCGTGGCTGAATTTCTATGTGCTGGCCCGGAGCCTGCCCGGGGCGGCGCGGCTGTTGCGGATCTATCGTGCCCGACTGCGCTCGAATCTCCTCGCCGGGCTGCGCCCGCTCGCCGGCGCGCGCGCGCCCCGCCTTGCCGAGAGCCTCGCGGCGCTGATCGACGGTGCCTGGCTGCATGCGGCCCTGGGCCCGGTGGACGGGCAGGAGGCGGCGGCGCGGGTGCTGGAATGCCTGGAGACGATGCTGGAAGGGCAGGGGTAATGCAGGCGGAATACGTCATCGTCGGCTCCGGCTCGGCGGGCTCGGCGCTCGCGTATCGGCTGGCCGAGGCCGGGCGCTCGGTGATCGTGATCGAATACGGCGGCAGCGATGCCGGACCGTTCATCCAGATGCCTGCCGCGCTCAGCTACCCGATGAACATGCGCCGCTACGACTGGGGCTTCGCCAGCGAGCCCGAGCCGCATCTCGCGGGCCGGCGCATGGTGGTGCCGCGCGGCAAGGTGTTGGGCGGCTCTTCGAGCATCAACGGCATGGTCTATGTGCGCGGCCATGCGCGCGACTATGACCACTGGGCCGAGGCGGGCGCGACGGGCTGGGCCTATGCCGACGTGGCATCCTATTTTCGCCGCATGGAGCATTGGCATCCGGGCGGGCACGGTGGCGATCCCTCCTGGCGCGGGCGCGATGGTCCGCTGCATGTGACCCGGGGCCCGTGGGGCAATCCGCTGCACGCGGCCTTTGTCGAGGCCGGCCGGCAGGCGGGCTATCCGCTGACCGAGGATTACAACGGCTACCGCCAGGAAGGTTTCGGCCCGATGGACCGGACCATCTGGCGCGGGCGGCGCTGGTCGGTGGCCCATGCCTATCTGCGCCCGGCCCTGAAGCGGGCCAATTGCCGCCTGCTGCGCGGTCTTGCGCAGAGGGTGGTGTTCGAGGGGCGCCGCGCGGTGGGGGTCGAGGTGGCGCGCGCCGGACGCGTGGAAGTGGTGCGCGCGGCGCGCGAGGTGATCCTCTCGGCCTCGGCGATCAACTCGCCCAAGCTCCTGATGCTCTCGGGGGTCGGCCCGGCCGCGCAGCTCGCCGAACACGGCATCGAGGTGCTTGCCGACCGCCCCGGCGTGGGGCAGAACCTGCAGGACCATCTGGAGGTCTATATCCAGTATGCAAGCAGGCAGAAGATCACCCTCTACAAGCATTGGAACCTGTTCTCCAAGGCCCTGATCGGCACCTGGTGGTTGCTGACGAGGCGGGGGCTGGGCGCGTCGAACCAGTTCGAGAGCGCGGGCTTCATCCGCTCGCGCGCCGGGGTCGAATACCCGGACATCCAGTATCACTTCCTGCCCATGGCGGTGCGCTATGACGGTCGGGCGGCGGCAGGGGGGCATGGCTTTCAGGCACATGTGGGACCGATGCGCAGCCCCTCGCGCGGGGCGGTAAGCCTGCGCTCGGCGGATCCGGGCGCGCCGCCGATCATCCGCTTCAACTACATGAGCGAGGCGCAGGACTGGCAGGATTTCCGCGCCGCGATCCGCCTGACCCGGGAGATCTTCGCGCAGGCGGCCTTCGCTCCCTTCGTGGACCACGAGATCCAGCCCGGCGCCGGAGCGCAGAGCGACGAGGCGCTCGATGCCTTCATCCGCGACCACGCCGAGAGCGCCTTTCACCCCTGCGGCACCTGCCGGATGGGCGCGCCGACAGATGGCCGCGCCGTGGTGGACCCCGAATGCCGGGTGATCGGGGTGGAGGGCTTGCGGGTCGTGGACAGCTCGATCTTCCCGCGCATCACCAACGGCAATCTCAACGCGCCCTCGATCATGGTCGGCGAAAAGGCCGCCGACCACATCCTCGCCCGCCCGCCCCTGCCGCGCGAGGAGCGCCAGCCCTGGATTCATCCGCAGTGGCGCGAAAGGCAGCGCTGAGGGCGGTTTCGCATCCGGGCTTGATCCGGGTCAAGGCAAGGTCCGTGGCCGGAGATACGCTGTCGGGGCCGAAGGCGAGCGAGATGATCGAGACGATAAGGAGCGCACCGGCAAGGACCGCAACAGGGAGGCGCGCATGTCCCACACCCCGCATGAACTGCACGAGGAATTTCCCGAATATGCCGAGCGAATGACAGCGCTGAAGGAAAGCGACGCGCATTTCGCCAGGCTGTTCGAGGAATATCACGAGGTGAACCGGGCGGTGCACCGGGCCGAGACCTTCATCGAGCCTACCGACCAGTTCCACGAGGAGGAATTGCGCAAGCGCCGGGCCCTGCTGAAAGACGAGCTCTACCGGATGCTGAAAGCCCGGTGACTCGTGCGCGGCGGCTTCGCCGGATCGCGGGATTTCGCGGCCGCTTCGCCGTCATGGCCGTGCCACGCGGGGTTTCGTGCCCCGGCCGAGAGGGTTGCGGAAAATCGTGCCCGCGGCGGGGATTTGTGGCATTCGCGTCGGGACGGGTGCGCCGGGGCGCGGCGGTCTGTCCGGGCGCGGCCATGGCCGGTGCCGATTCCGGGTCATGCGGGCGGCTTGTGGTTAATGGGGCGGAGGCCTAACTTGCCTTCATGTTCGCCATTCGCCGACCGATCTGGATTCTCGCTTTTGTCGCCGTCTTGGCGGGGGGCGCTTTCGGCATCTGGCAATTCGCCTGGCGGGCGGCGCTCGTGCAGCTTGCCGCCAAGGCCGAAAGCGATCTGGAGCTAGCTTCGGACCGGCTGATCAGCCACCTGTTTCGCACCCGCGATCTGGTGGTGGTGCTGGCCGAACACCCGGTGCTGGTGGCGCGCCTCGAAGGGCGGGGCGGGAGCGACGGGGCCGCCGGGGCCAATGCCCTGCTGCGCGAGGTGGCCGACAAGACCGGCGCTTCCTCGCTGGCGCTGGTCGGCAGGTCCGGGCGCGTCGTCGCCGCTTCCGATCCCGGTCTTGTCGGTCACGCGCTCGACCGCCGCCGCCAGCCGCTGCTGCGTGCGCTCAACGGCGCGCTGGGTACCGCGAGCCGCATCGAGGGGCGCGCTGACGGGCAGGCGCGGCGGCTGTTTGCCTTTGCCGCGCCGGTCTTTGCCGCGCCGGGCCCGGCACGCGGCACGGTGATCGCCGAGGTGGATGTGTTTCGCTTCGAGCAGAACTGGCCGACCAGCCCGGCGGTGGTGTTCTTCACCGATGGGGCGGGGCGGGTGATCGTCTC
>JALTZY010000023.1 GCA_027045905.1 Paracoccaceae bacterium | reverse complement strand
AGCCTGAAGCCAGCGCGCATGTCGCTGGCTTCAGGCTAAAGCGGCGGGCACAGGCGTTCAAGGCGAGAATTGCTGAACATGTCGTGACCGCCAGCCCTGCCGCCCTGCCCTGCCGCCCCGTCCCTGCCCTGCCGCCCTGCCCCTTCCCTGACGCTGCGTCCCGCTTGCCCCGCCTCTGGCCTTGCGGCACTCTGCCTTCCACCCGCTCCACCGAGGACATTCCCATGGCCTATACCGCTCCCCTTGCCGATTATGCCTTTCTGCTCAACGAGGTGCTGGGATATGCGCGCCTGAGCGAGCACGACCGCTTCGCCGAGGCCACGCCCGACATGGCCGAAGCGATCCTCGCCGAGGCCGGGCGCATGTGCGCGGATGTGCTCGCGCCCCTGCAACGCGCCGGAGACCTGCACCCGGCGCGCCTCGAAGCCGGCCGGGTCGTCACCTCGCCCGGCTTTGCCGAGGGCTACCGCGCCATTGCCGAGGGCGGCTGGATCGGCATGGCCGCGAGCCCCGAACATGGCGGCATGGGCCTGCCGCTCACCCTGCAGACGGCGGTCAACGAGATGATGTCGGGCGCCTGCCTCGCGCTGCAACTCGCCCCGCTGATGACCCAGGGCCAGATCGAGGCGCTCGAGGCCCATGCGCCGGACGAGATCAAGGCCATGTATCTGCCGCGCCTGATCAGTGGCGAATGGGCCGGCACCATGAACCTCACCGAGCCGCAGGCGGGCTCGGATGTGGGCGCGCTCAAGACCCGCGCCGAGGACAATGGCGACGGCAGCTTTGCCATTACCGGGCAGAAGATCTTCATCTCCTGGGCCGACAACGACTTTACCGAGAATGTCTGCCATCTGGTGCTGGCCCGCCTGCCCGGCGCGCCGGCGGGCACCAGGGGGATCAGCCTTTTCCTCGTGCCCAAGATCCTGCCCGACGGCAGCCGCAACAGCCTTGAGGTGGTGAGCCTCGAGCACAAGATGGGCCTGCATGGCTCGCCCACCGCGGTGATGCAATATACGCGCGCCACCGGCTGGATGATCGGCGAGGAAAATCGCGGGCTCAACGCCATGTTCACGATGATGAACAATGCCCGCCTCGGCGTTGGCGTCGAGGGGCTTGGCGCGGGCGAAGGCGCCTATCAGCAGGCGCTGGCTTACGCGCAGGAGCGCCGGCAGGGCCGCTCGCCGCTCGGGAGCGCCGGCACCGGCGCAATCATCGACCATGCCGATGTGCGCCGTATGCTCACCACCATGCGCGCCGAGCTTTATGCCGCGCGCGCGATCACGCTGGCCACCGCCATGGCCGCCGACATGGCACGCGCCACCGGAGACGCCCATTGGCAGGCCCGCACCGCCCTTCTGACCCCGATCGCCAAGGCCCACGGCACCGCTACCGGCCACAGGGTCGCGCAGGAGGCGATCCAGGTGCATGGGGGCATGGGCTTCATCGAGGAGACCGGCATCGCCCAATATGCCCGCGACGTGCGGGTGACGATGATCTACGAGGGCACCAATGGCATCCAGGCGATGGATCTGGTCGGCCGCAAGCTCGCCGACGGGGGCGAAGCCGCCTGCCGCCTGCTCGACGAAATCGCCTCCGGCGCCGAGGCCGCCCGCCACGCGCTCCCGGACCTGGCCGAGAAGGCGTGGAATGCCGCCGAGGCGCTACGCGAGGCGACCGAATACATGGTCGCCGAGGCCGACCCGCAGGCGCGTTTTGCCGGCGCCGTGCCTTATCTCGAAGGCTTCGCGCTGGTGCTCGGCGCCCATTACCACCTGGCGAGCGCGCTGGCCGAAGGCGGCACCGGCCCGCGCAGCGCCCTTGCCCGCTTCCACCTCACAAGGCTTCTGCCCGCCCATGCGGGGCTCCTCGAACAGGCGCGCGCGGGGCTCGACGGGCTCTATGCGCTCGGCCCCGCGGAGCTTGCCCCTTGAGCGGCCCGCAAAGCGCGCCGATCCGCTTTCCCTTTTGCGAGCCGCCGGGCGCGGGCGAAGCGGTGGAGATCGCCGAAGGCGTGCTCTGGCTGCGCCTGCCGCTGCCGGTGAAGCTCGACCATGTGAATTGCTACGCGCTGGACGATGGCGACGGCTGGACCATCATCGACACCGGTTTTGATTCGCGCCGCAGCCGCGCCGCCTGGGAGCGCCTGCTCGCAGGCCCGCTCAAGGGAAAGCCCGTTGCCTGCGTCCTCGCCACCCACCACCACCCGGACCATATCGGCCTTGCCGGCTGGTTTCAGCGCGACCACGGTGCCGAGCTTGTCACCACCCGCACCGCCTGGCTGTTTGCCCGGATGCTGCTTCTGGATGAGCAGATGGTGCCGGTGGACGAAACGCTCGCCTATTGGCGCGCCGCCGGGATGGACCGCGACATCTACGAAAAGCGCGCCCGCGAGCGGCCCTTCAACTTCGTCGATATCGTCGCTGACATGCCGCTGGGCTTTCGCCGCATCCGCGAGGGCAGCGTGATTCGCGCCGGCGGGCGCGACTGGGACGTGCGGATCGGCAACGGCCACGCGCCGGAGCAGGCCACGCTGTGGTCGCGCGACTGCAACCTGGTGATCGGGGCCGACCAGCTGCTGGCCACGATCAGCCCCAATCTCGGCGTCTATGCCACCGAGCCCGAGGCCGACCCGGTGGGCGAATGGCTGGAAAGCTGCCAGCGCCTCGCGCCCCATGCCCGCGAGAGCCACCTCGTGCTGCCCGGCCACAAGCTGCCCTTCACCGGCCTGCCCACGCGGATGCGCCAGCTGATCGACAACCACCACGGCGCGCTCGCCCGCCTGCTGGAGCACCTCGAGACCCCCCACACCGCCGCCGAATGCTTCGCCCCCCTGTTCAGGCGCCCGATCGGCGAAGAGGAATACGGCCTTGCCCTGGTCGAGGCGGTGGCGCATGTGAACCACCTCTACCAGCAGGGCCTCATCACCCGCCGCCGGCGCGAGGATGGCGCCTGGCTGTGGCAGGCGCGGGACAGGGCCGTCCTGCCAGCGGGCGCAGAGGGCGCAACGGACCGCAAGGGGTGAGCGCCTGCCCTCCCCTCACGCATGGGGCAAACATCTCCCCCTCCCCCCGAAAGCGGGTCGTGACAGGCCGGAGCAAATCGGCTATGGGGTAAAAACCACATAACGCGACAGGGAGAACGAGATGTCAGAGCACAAGCACGGCACGATGAGCGTACGCGAACATGAAAAGGTCTTCGAGGGCTTCATCCGCATCAGCACGCGCTTCGTCATTGCGGTGGGCGTCTTTCTGATCCTTCTGGCGATGTTCAACGCCTGAGGCGCGACAGGCGCAGCCGGCCCTGCCGCCGGAAGCCGCCGCCCGGTTCGCCGGGCCGTTGCGCGAAGGATTTTCGAAGGGTTTTCACAGGGGTTTCACAGGGATTTTCAAAGAGGTTTTTCATGCTGCGTATCGTCCTTTCCCTTGCCACCCTGCTGTTTCTGGCCGCCTGCGGGGCCGAGAGCAAATGGGCTTCGGACGAATTCGTCGCCGCCAAGCGCTATGTGCATGACGGGCCGCCGATGATCACCCTGTTCACGGTCCTGTCCACGCGCTCGGGATCGGGTGCCCATGCGGGGCTGATGATCAACGGCTCGCAGCGGGTTCTGTTCGACCCGGCCGGGACCTTTCAGCACCCCAACATTCCCGAGCGCAACGACGTGCATTACGGAATCACGCCGGCGGTGGTTGATTTCTACATCGACTACCATGCCCGCGTGACCTATGACGTGATGCGCCAGGATATCGTGGTCAGCCCGGAAATCGCGGAAATGGCGATTCGCCTGGTCGAGGCCTATGGCGCGGTCCCCAAGGGCTCCTGCACCAAGTCGATCACCGATATACTGCGCCAGATCCCTGGCTTCGAAAGCATCCCCTCCACCTATTTCCCGAGGAAAGCGATGGAGGCCTTCGACCGCCTGCCGGGCGTGACCAGCCGGATCTTCTCCGACACAGATCCCAATGAAAACGGCTATATCCTGACCCGCGGCATCTGAGGGGCGCGGCCCCGTATGGCCCCGTATGGCCCGGAGCCTCTCAGAGCAGCCAGAGCAGGCCGTAAAGCGTCAGCCCCCCCGACAGGATCGCCAGCAGCACATTGCGGCTGATCACCCCGACCGCCAGCGTCACCGCGGCGGCAGCCAGGCGCGCGGGCTCGGGCTCGCCCCCGGTCGCCGCGGGCCAGAACACCAGCGGCGCCACCAGCCCGGGCAGCACCGCAACCGGCGTATAGCGCAGGTGGCGCAGCACCCATTCGGGCATCCTGCGCGCGCCGATCAGCCCGAGAAAGGAATAGCGGATCAGGAAGCTACCCAGCGCCAGCGCCAGGATGATCGTCCAGACCTGGCTTGCCGGCATGTTCATGGCCGCGCCCCTCGGCTCCCGTGCCGCCGCACCCTGCGCCTTGCCCTGCGCCGCGCCATCTGCCGCTCCACCCCGGCCCCCACCGCCATTGCCGCAAGCGCCGCCACCAGCAGGCCGCTGCCATGGGGCATCCAGGCGAGCGCCAGCGCGCCCAGCACCGAAGCGAGCGCCGCCGCCACATGGGCGAGGCTCCTGAGCATCGGCGCGACCATCGCCAGAAAGGTGATCGGCACCGCGAAATCCAGCGCGAATGCCGGCGGGATCGCCGCGCCGAGCACCGCCCCGGCCAGGCTCGCCCCATACCAGGCCGGTGCGACCGGGGTGATGACCCCGAGATAATAGGCGAGCTTCTCGCCCAGCGGCGCCTCGGGCGCTTCCTCGTAGCGGGCGATCGACAGCATGTAGGACTGGTCCACCAGCAGATAGGCGACCAGCGCCTTCTGCCAGCCCCGGAGCCCGCCCAGATGCGGGGCGAGCGAGGCCGAATACATCGCCATGCGCAGATTGACCGCCAGCGCGGTGGCAAGGATCACCAGCGTCGGCGCGCCCTCCTGCATCAGCTGCAGCGCCGCGAACTGCGCCGCCCCCGCGATCACCAGCACCGAAAAGCCCATCACCTGGCCCAGAGGCAGCCCCGCCTCGCTAGCCGCCACGCCGAACAGCACCGCAAAGGGCACCACCACCAGCACGAAGGGCGCGCCGTCGAGAATGCCGCGCAGATAGGGGGATTTTGGGCTGGACCCTGCCATGAAGCTCTCTAGATTATTCCCTGCTCGCTTAGAGTCTTTCGCGGGCCGATGCAACTGGGATGCAACGGGAGAGGCAATTGGCAAACGATCCCGATCAGGCCGGCTACCTGCTTGCCCCCGCCCCCGGCGCTGCGCGCCTGACCAGGCGCATCGCCGGGCGCGACCAGCACGGGCGCGCGGTGGAGATCAGCGTGGTCGAGGAGCGCCCGCTGACGATCTGGCTCAACAGCCGCGAGATCGTCACCGCCATGACCATCGGCGACTACCCCGAATATCTCGCCCTCGGCTTCCTCCGCAATCAGGGCATGCTCGGCAGCGCCGACGAGGTGACCGGCGTGGATTACGACGCCGAGACCGACTCGGTGGTGGTGCGCACCGCCAGCCGCACCGATTACGAAGACAAGCTCGCGCGCAAGACCCGCACTTCGGGCTGCGCCGTGGGCACGGTGTTCGGCGACATGATGGAGGGGCTCGAAGGGCTCAAGCTGCCCGAAGCCGAGCTGCGCGCCTCCTGGCTCTATGCGCTGGCGCACAAGATCAACACCACCCCGAGCCTCTACCTCGAAGCCGGCGCCATCCACGGCACCGTGCTGTGCCGGCGCGACCGCCCGCTGGTCTACATGGAGGATGTGGGCCGCCACAACGCGGTCGATAAAGTGGCGGGCTGGATGCTCTCCGAAGGCGTGGCGGCCGCCGACAAGATCCTCTACACCACCGGACGGCTGACCTCGGAAATGGTGATCAAGACCGCGCTGATGGGCATCCCGGTGCTGGCCTCGCGCTCGGGCTTCACCGCCTGGGGGGTGGAGATCGCCCGCCGGGTCGGTCTCACCCTGATCGGGCGTATGCGCGGACAGCGCTTCATCTGCCTTGCCGGCGAAGAGCGGCTGGTGCGCGACGTGGCGCTCAGGGAGGCGGGCGGATGACGACAGGCGAGGGAGCGACTTTTCGCGGAAAAATCGGCGCGCCGCTGGGGGTGATCCTCGCCGGCGGGCAGGCGCGGCGCATGGGCGGGGGCGACAAGGCGCTGCTGCCGCTGGGCGCGGGCACGCTTCTGAGCCATGTGGTCGAGCGCCTCGCCCCTCAAGTCGCCGCGCTGGCGCTCAATGCCAATGGCGACCCGGCCCGCTTTGCCGCCCATGGCCTGCCGGTGCTCGCCGACAGCATCCCCGGCTTTGCCGGCCCGCTCGCGGGCGTGCTCGCGGGGCTCGACTGGGCAGCCGGGCGGGGCGCGAGCCATGTGGTTTCGGCCGCTGCCGACACCCCCTTTCTGCCCGCCGATCTGGTGCCCCGCCTGCTGCTTGCCGCCGAGCGCGCCGGCACGCCGATCGCGCTTGCGGCCTCCGGCGAGCCGCCGCGCGCCCATCCCACCTTCGGCCTCTGGCCGGTCGCCCTCAGAGACGACCTGCGCGCCGCACTCGAAGGCGGCCTGCGCAAGATCCTCGACTGGACCGAGCGCCACGGCGCCGCCATCGCCCCTTTTGCGAGCCGGCGCTTCGACCCGTTCTTCAACATCAACCGGCCCGAAGACCTCGCCCGGGCCGAGCAGCTTCTGAAAGGCGCGCGATGAAGATATACGGCGTCATCGGCTGGAAGAATGCCGGCAAGACCAGGCTGATGGAGCGGCTGGTGGCCGAGATCACCGGGCGCGGCCTCGCGGTCTCGACCATGAAGCACGGCCACCATGCCTTCGACGTGGACCAGGCGGGCAAGGACAGCTACCGCCACCGCCAGGCCGGGGCGCGCGAAGTGCTGCTGGCGAGCCACAAGCGCTGGGCGCTGATGCACGAGCTGGGCGACGCGCCCGAGCCCACAGCCGAAGCGCTGCTGGCCAGGCTCGCACCCTGCGATCTGGTGCTGGTGGAGGGCTACAAGCGCGACAGCCACCCGAAGGTGGAGGTCTTTCGCGACACACCGGGACGCACGCTCATCGCCCCCGATGACCCCACCGTGCGTGCCATTGCCACCGATGTGGTCGATCAGATCGAGGCTGCGGGTACCGATCTGCCGGTCTTTCACCTCGATGATACGGCGGCGATTGCCGATTTCATCCTCGGCGAGACCGGCCTTGCCGAGGA
>JALTZY010000022.1 GCA_027045905.1 Paracoccaceae bacterium | reverse complement strand
TTGACGGGCTGGCCGAAAGCTGGTCTCGCGACGTGCCCGCCTTCAACACGCTGGCTGTCGAGTGCATCGCCGCGCCCGATGCGGCGCTTCTGCCCCGGGTGCCGGGGCTGGCCGACGATCTCTTCACTCATGACGGCACCATGACCAAGCGCGAAATCCGCGCGCTCACGCTTGCCAAGCTCATGCCCATGCGCGGCGCGCTCCTGTGGGATATCGGCGCGGGCTCAGGCTCGGTGGCGGTGGAATGGATGCGCGCGGCCCGCCATGCGCGCGCGATCGGCATCGAGCCGCGCGCGGACCGGCGCGCCATGGCCGCCGAAAACGCGCTGGCGCTGGGCGTGCCGCGCCTCAAGCTGGTGGCAGGCGCCGCCCCCGAGGCGCTCGAGGGGCTGGAGGCGCCGGATGCGGTCTTCATCGGCGGCGGGCTCTCGCACGCGTGTTTCGCCGCCGCCTGGCGGGCCCTGCGCCCGCTCGGTCGGCTGGTGGCCAATGCGGTGACGCTCGAAAGCACCGCACTGCTGGCCGAGCTTCAGCGCGCGCATGGCGGCGAACTGGTCGAGCTTTCCGTGGCCCGGGCCGAGGCGCTGGGCGCGCGCATGGGCTGGAAGCCCCAGCGCCCGGTGGTGCAATGGAGCCTGATCAAGCGATGAGCAAAGCGAAGAGCGGCACCCTCTACGGCATCGGCCTCGGCCCCGGCGACCCGGAGCTTGTCACGCTCAAGGCCGCGCGCCTGATCGGCGCCGCGCGGCTTGTCGCCTACCCGGCCCCGCAAGGGGGCGAGAGCCTTGCCCGCAAGATCGCCGCCGGCCTGCTCGCAGAAGGCACGCGCGAAATCGCCATAAAAGTGCCCATGCGCATCGCCCGCGCCCCGGCGCAGGCGGCCTATGACGCGGGTGCCGCGCGCATTGCCGAGGCGCTCGGGGCGGGGCAGGACGTGGTGTTTCTCTGCGAGGGCGACCCGCTTGTTTACGGCTCGTTCATGTATCTGCACGCGCGCCTTTCCGCGCGCTTTGCGGTCGAGGTGGTGCCCGGCGTGACCTCGCTCAGCGCCGCGAGCGCGCGCGCGGGCCTGCCGCTGGTTGCGCGCAACGAGGTGCTGAGCCTGCTGCCCGCGCCGCTCGAGGACAGCGCGCTCGAAGCCGCCATAAGCCGCGCCGATGCGGTGGCGATCCTCAAGCTCGGCCGCCACCTGGGCCGGGTGCGCGCGCTGATCGAGCGCCTTGGCCTTGCGCGCCGCGCGCTCTATGTGGAGCGCGCCAGCATGGCCGGCGAGCGCATCCTGCCGCTTGCCGAGGCGCCCGACCCGGCGCCCTATTTCTCGATGATCCTGCTCACGAAAGGCACCGATACATGGCTCAGGACCCGGTCGTAATCTGTCTCAACCGCGCGGGCGAATCGCTCGCCCACCGCATCGCCCGCCTGCTCGGCGCGCCGGTCCATGGGCGCGCGGGGCGCATGGAGAAGGCCGACGCCTTCTTCCCCAATGCGCTCGAGCATGTGCGCGAGCTGTTTGCCGCGGGCAGGCCGGTGGTGGGGGTCTGCGCGGCGGGCATCCTGGTGCGCGCGGTGGCGCCGCTGCTCCATGACAAGCGCGCCGAGCCGCCGCTGCTGGCGGTCTCCGACGATGGCGCGGCGGTGGTGCCGCTCCTGGGCGGGCACCGGGGCGCGAACCGGCTCGCCCGGCGCATCGCCGAGGGGCTCGGGGCCCAGGCAGCCGTCACCACGGCGGGCGACGTGGCTCTGGGCGTGGCGCTCGACGAGCCCCCCGCCGGCTGGACGCTGGCCAATCCCGAGAACGCTCGCGCTGCCATGAGCGCGCTGCTCGGCGGCGCGCGGGCGCATGTGGACGGCGACGAAGCCGCGCGCGCCCACTGGCTCGCCCCCCTCGATACCGCCAGCCCGGGTGATAGCCCCGTGGTCGATCTGATCTGTACCACCGAGCCATGGCCGGTCACGCCTCCGCATCTGCTCTATCACCCGCAGCTTTTCACCCTTGGCGTGGGCTGTGCCCGGGGCTGCCCGCCCGAAGAGCTTCTCGCCCTGGTCGAGCGCCTGCTGGCCGAGGCCGAGATCGCCCCCGGCGCGCTCGCCGCCATTGCCACGCTCGACCTCAAGGCCGACGAGCCCGCAATCCACGCCCTTGCCGCCCGTCTGGGCGTACCGCTGCGCCTGTTCACCGCGCCCGAGCTCGAGGCCGAAACCCCGCGCACGGAAAACCCCTCTGAAGTGGTGATGGCCGAGGTCGGCACCCATGGCGTTGCCGAAAACGCGGCGCTCGCCGCTGCCGGGCCAACCGCACATCTCGCCCACCCCAAACGCAAAACCGCCATGGCCACTGCCGCCCTGGCCGTGGCGCCGGAGCCGATCGCGCGCCCCAATGGCCGCGCGCGCGGGCGGCTTGCCGTGGTCGGCATCGGCCCCGGCGCGGCCCAGTGGCGCACGCCCGAAGCGAGCCGCCTGATCGCCGAGGCCGAGGAGCTTGTGGGCTATGGCCTTTACCTCGACCTGCTCGGCCCGATTGCCGCCGGCAAGAAGCGCCGCGATTTCCCGCTCGGCGGCGAAGAGGCGCGCTGCCGCTACGCGCTGGAGCGCGCGGGCGAGGGGGCGCGGGTGGCGCTCGTTTCTTCGGGCGATGCGGGCATCTACGCCATGGGGGCGCTGGTCTTCGAACTGCTCGACCGCGCCGAGAGCGCCGGCGGCGTCTCGGACGCCGCGCGCCGGGCCGAGGTGGTCATGGCCCCGGGCATCAGCGCCTTGCAGGCCGCCGCCGCGCGCGCCGGCGCGCCGCTGGGCCACGATTTCTGCGCCATCTCGCTGTCGGACCTCTTGACCCCGCGCGAAGACATCCTGCGCCGCATCCGCTCCGCCGCCGAGGGAGATTTCGTGATCGCGCTCTACAACCCGGTGTCGAAAAAACGCCGCACCCTGCTGGCGGAAGCGCGCGACATCCTGCTCGCCCACCGCCCCGCCGACACGCCCGTGCTGCTGGCAGGCAATCTCGGGCGGGCCGGCGAAAGCCTGCGCTATCGTCGCCTTGACGCGCTCGAGGCAAGCGAGGTGGACATGCTGACGCTGGTGCTGATCGGCTCTTCCAATACGCGCCTGCTGGAGCTTGGCGAGGGCGCGCGCCTCTATACCCCGCGCGGCTATGCGCGGCGCATCGACGGAGATCTCGCATGACGGTTTATTTCATCGGCGCCGGCCCCGGCGACCCGGAGCTTCTCACGCTGAAAGCCCAGCGCCTGATCGCCGCCTGCCCGGTCTGCCTCTATGCGGGCTCGCTGGTGCCGCTCGAAGTTGTGGCCGGCACCCCCGAAGGCGCGCGGGTGCTGGATACCGCGCCGATGACGCTGGAAGAGACCCACGGCGAGATCGTCGCCGCCCATGCGCGCGGGCAGGACGTGGCCCGGGTCCATTCGGGTGACCCCGGCCTTTACGGTGCCATTGCCGAGCAGATCCGCAGGCTCAGGGCCGAGAACATCCCCTATGAGATCGTCCCCGGCGTGCCGGCCTATGCAGCGGCGGCGGCAGCGCTGGGCCAGGAACTGACCATCCCGGAAGTCGCGCAATCGGTGGTGCTCACCCGCGTCTCCATGCAATCGACCGCCATGCCCGAGGGCGAGAGCCTCGAAAACTTCGCCCGCACCGGCGCGACCCTGGCAATCCACCTGGGCATACGCAACCTGCGCCAGATCGTGCGGGTGCTCACGCCTCATTACGGCGCCGATTGCCCGGTGATGGTGGCCTATCGCGTGGGCTGGCCCGACGAAATGCTGATCCGCGGCACGCTTGCCGATATCCGCGAAAAGGTGCGCGCCGAAAAGATCACCCGCACCGCGCTGATTCTCGTCGGCCCGGCGCTGGACAGCGCGCGTGATTTCACCGATTCGGCCCTCTATGACCCGGCGCGTCCCCATGTGCTGCGCCCGGTCTCTGGGGTGAAGCTGGTAGAAAACCACAATATCTAGGCAAACCCTGTGCCAGCCAAAAGGTTAACTTGACCTTCACCAATTGTGTGCCAAGCTGGCGCCAACGGGAGACGGAGCATGTCGGAATTCCTGCCCAAAGAGGTCCGCGAGGGGCTGGAGCGCGCGCGCAAGGCCGCCCTGCGCAAGAAGAGCCGCCTGCGCATCCGTGTGGGCGATGAGACCTTTGCCGTGCTGAATCTGTGGGAAAACGGCTTCGCGCTCGACCGCGAGGATGCCCCGCATCTGCGCGGCCTGGTCGATCTCTATGACGGCTCCCGCCACCTGTATCAGTGCCTGATCGTGGCCAGCGAAGAGGATGGCGCGCAGATGAAGTACGAGTTCAAACGCTCGACCGAAGTACGCGCCAAGGCACCGCTCGACTTCGTGCGCGACGAAACCGCGCCCGTGGCCCTGATCACCGGATAACGGCGCGCCCCACCGCACGCTCCCTTTCGCCCCCGTCAACCTTTTGCCGCCATAACCGCCCCCGGTCGACCACCGGGGCCGAAAGCCCCAGCAGACAACGGGCCGGGCGACAACCCGGCGAGCACCGAGAAGCAGGCTTTTCCCCGCAACAAGACGCGGGGCTCCGGGGCAATCCCCCGCCACAGTCGCAGCGAGCGGCGCCGCTCTCTCTCACAAGCCCGGGCCACAGCCCGGACGGCACAGCCCAGCCACCCCGCCTCCACACCGGAGCGCGGGGCGCAGGGCCTGTCAGACGGGCGCACCCCTTCCTCTTGCCATGAATATCCCCGCCGGAGGCACCGGTTTTTCGCAGAAAATCACTCCCCGGCACCGGCCCGTACCCTATTGCAGATCGCCGAATGCCGCCTGCAGGCGCGCCACCGCCTCCGCCACCCGCGCGCGCGGCGTGGCGAGGTTGAAGCGCAGGAAACCCTCTCCCCCCTTGCCGAAGGTCGCCCCATGATTGGCGGCGATGCGGGCCTGTTTCTCGACCCGCGCGGTATATTCCTCAGGCACCATCCCGGTGCCGGAGAAATCGACCCAGGCGAGATAGGTCGCCTCGAGCGGCATCGAGCGCAGGCCGGGGATCGCGTTGACCCCCTCGTCAAACAGCCTGCGGTTGCCGTCCAGATAGCCCACCAGCGCATCCACCCATTCGGCCCCCTCGGGGCTGTAGGTGGCCTCGGCCATGAACAGGCCGAAGGAATTGGGCGAGATCCCGAGCGCCGCCATCCGCGCCGCAAAGCGCGCGCGCAGGGCTTCGTCATGGATGATCACATTGCCGATATGCGAGCCTGCGATGTTGAAGGTCTTGGTGGTCGCGCTCATCATCACCAGCCGGTCGGCAATACCCTCGATCAGCGCCATCGGAATGTGCCTGTGGCCGGGCATGACCAGATCGTGATGGATCTCGTCGCTGACCAGCACCAGGTCGTGCCGGCGGGCGAAATCGGCCACCGCCTCCAGCTCCTCGCGGCTCCAGACCCGCCCGCCGGGATTATGCGGCGAACACAGGATCAGCATCTTCTCGCGCCCGGTCATGGCCGCGTCATATGCCTCGAAATCGAGCCGGTAGCGCCCGCCCTCCAGCACCATCTCCATCTCGGCCACCTCACGCCCGGCGGCCCGGATCACCTTGGCAAAGGCGTGATAGACCGGCGTGAACAGCACTACCGCGTCGCCCGGCGCGCTGAAGGCATCGACACAGAGCGCGGTGCCGTTGACCAGCCCGTGGGTGGTGAATATCGCCGCCGGGTCCACCTGCCAGCCATGCCGGTTCTTCATCCACCACGAGATCGCCGCGCGATAGGCCGCATCATCGCCGTAATAGCCATAGACCCCCACCGCGCGCATCCGCTCGAGCGCCGCTTCCACGCAGGCCGGCGGGCGAAAGTCCATATCCGCCACCCACATGGAAATCCCGCCCTCGGCCGGCACCCCGTAAAGCGGCTCCATCAGGTCCCACTTGGCCGAATGGGTGCCGCGCCGGTCAATGATCTCGTCGAAATTCATGCCTGTCCTCCCTCAGCCGCACAGAACCACGCCGCCGGCCAAAAGAGAAGCCCTTTTCACCTTTCTTCAAATACTCACATCCCGCCCTTGCCACACGCGCGCCGCTGCCCCTGCGCGCTACCCGGCTCCGACTCATCCCTCCTCCTCCTCCAGAGAAAAAACCTCCTCCACCGGCACGCCCAGCACCCGGGCGATCTTCAGCGCCAGCGGGGTCGAGGGTACAAAGACGCCGTTTTCCACTGTGTTGATGGTCTTGCGCGAAACTCCCACCGCCTCGGCCAGCGCCGCTTGCGTCAGCCCTGCGCGGGCGCGGTGCTCCTTGAGGTGGCAGACCAGCCTGCTCATCGCGCATCCCGCCATTCCAGCCAGGCCTGCATGAGCAGCCCGGCCATCACCCCGGCATAGGCCGCGCCAAAGCCGACAAAGGCACCGGAAAGGGCAACGATCTGTTCGTGGTCCAGCCAGCCAAGGATCACTGCCACTTCCAGCGTGGCGCCAAAGGCCCATTTCTCGGCGCGGCGCTGATTGGCCTGGGCGCGTTCGTCAAACAGCGCCGGGTTTTGCTTGTAGAGTATCCGCAAGGCATTTTGCCGCGCGGCCAGCCACAGGCCCAGCCCCATGGAGGCCAGGAGCAGCAGAAAGAGCGGCAGGCTCTCATGCCTTTGCAGAAGCACCAGCGCGGCAAACATACCTGTTCCCGCCAGAGCCAGACCCAGATAATGCCAGTGCATCCGTTTTGCATCTGGGGGCGCGGGGAGCGATTTGGGTCGATAAAAACGGTCACTGAACCACATCGACATGACCGCGAGTCCTCCCACAATGAAGGGCATATATGCCTTGGCATCAAGGCCATAATAGGCGAGCCCGCCCCCCACCAGCCCGGCGAGCAGGCCAAATCCCAATGCGTCCAGAATAAAACGTGTCATGTTACCTCCAGAAGCGATTCTGGGTCTGTGTCGGCTGCTGACTGGTAAGCTGAGGGCCTGTGTGAATCCTGCGCTTTGCCATCACACCCGGCCCTGCAGCCATTTCACCATCATCAGCAGGAAGGGGCTCGCGGCAGTCAGTGTGCCCATCGCCGCAAAGGCCTGGTTCCAGGTGACCAGGGAGAGGCCGATCAGGGGAGTGTCATGAACTCTGTGCATCTGGGCTGGCCCATGCGGGTTTCAGATACGGTCACGCATTGAATCGTTCCTCGAACATGATAGCGAATTGGTTTCTGGCTGCATACCATTCGCGGACAT
>JALTZY010000021.1 GCA_027045905.1 Paracoccaceae bacterium | reverse complement strand
GGCGGGGCCGGCGCCGAACAGGGTCGCATCCAGCAGCGAGACCGGCCCGGCCCCGGCCGCCGGCCCCGCCAGGGCCGCCAGCACATACAGCAATACCGCCACCACGCGCCGTCTCACGCCTTCGAAACTCCGTTCTGAGAGTCGTCTGGCACCGGTCTAGCGCAAAATCGTTGACAAATTCCTGCCGCCCGGCATTTTCCCGCCGCCCGGCACTTTCCGGCGCTTCCCGCCACCGTCCGCCCGCATGTGAGCCCTTACTCACCCCTTGAACCGGCCCGCATTCCGCGCCATACCAGCGCCTGACCGGCCCGGGGCGCAGAAGCCCTTCCCTTCCCGACCGGCCGCATCATGCAAGCGAGGAAAGCCCCATGCTCGACCAATTCGACATCACCAGACGCTGGCCCGCCGAAAACCCGGACGTGATCCAGCTCTATTCCGTGCCCACGCCCAACGGCGTCAAGGTTTCGGCCATGCTCGAGGAGTGCGGCCTTGCCTACGAGCCGCACCTGATCCGCTTTGCCGATGACGATCAGTTCACGCCGGAATTCCTCTCGCTCAACCCCAATAACAAGATCCCCGCGATCATCGACCCGCATGGCCCGGGCGGCAAGCCCCTACCGCTCTGGGAATCGGGTGCGATCCTGATCTATCTTGCGGAAAAGACGGGAAAATTCCTCTCCAGGGATCCCGCCACCCGCTACCACACCATCCAGTGGCTGATGTGGCAGATGGGCGGCGTCGGGCCGATGATGGGGCAGTTCGGCTATTTTCACGCCTTCGCGGGCAAGGAGATCGAGGACAGGCGTCCCTTCGAGCGCTACAAGGAAGAGACCATACGCCTGCTGGGCGTGCTGGACGATCGCCTCGAAGGGCGCGACTACATCATGGGCACCGATTACAGCATCGCCGATATCGCCGTCTGGCCCTGGATACGGGTGCTGAAGGGCCATTACGACGCCCACGACCTGCTGGAGATGGACGATCTCGAGAATGTCAACCGCTGGTATGACGCCTGCGCGGGCCGTCCGGCCAGCAAGATCGCCGTGAACGTGCCCCGGCGCGACTGAGCCGGCCAACGGCCCCGCGAGGCGGGCGCGCCGCCCGCCTCCGACGGTCCGCACCTTGACAATCCCCCCTTTCCCGACCCATCTAACGCCCCCATGGCGTGCCCGTTTCGTGCCGCCCAGCGAAAGGAACCCCATGCCCGTCGTCGTTGTCGAGAGCCCGGCCAAAGCCAAGACCATCAACAAATACCTGGGCAAGGATTACACGGTGCTGGCCTCTTACGGCCATGTGCGCGACCTGCCTCCCAAGGATGGCTCGGTGGACCCCGAGCACGATTTCGCGATGAAATGGGAGGTGGGCGCGGACTCGCGCAAGCATGTGAAGGCGATCGCCGATGCGCTGAAAGAGGATAACGAGCTGATCCTCGCCACCGACCCCGACCGCGAGGGCGAGGCGATCTCCTGGCATCTCGAAGAGACCCTTCGCAAGCGCCGCGCGATCAGGAAGGACACCCCCGTAAGCCGCGTGGTGTTCAACGCGATCACCAGGTCCGCCGTGACCCGGGCGATGGAAAATCCCCGCCAGATCGACGGCGACCTGGTCGATGCCTACCTGGCCCGCCGCGCGCTCGACTATCTCGTGGGATTCAACCTCTCGCCGGTGCTCTGGCGCAAGCTGCCCGGCGCACGCTCGGCGGGGCGCGTGCAATCGGTCTGCCTCAGGCTGATCGTCGAGCGGGAAATGGAGATCGAGGCATTCACCCCGCGCGAATACTGGAGCGTCAAGGCCCTGCTCGCCACCCCGCGCGGGCAGACCTACGAGGCCCGCCTCACCCATTTCGCCGGCAGGAAGCTCGGCAAGTTCGACCTCGCCGACGAGACCGCCGCCGCCCTGGCGGTGCAGGCGATCGAGAGCCGCGCGCTCAACGTCGCCAGCGTCGAGTCGAAGCCCGCCAGCCGCAACCCCTCGCCGCCCTTCATGACCTCGACGCTCCAGCAGGAGGCCAGCCGCAAGTTCGGCTTCGGCGCGCGCCAGACCATGAATCTCGCCCAGCGCCTCTACGAGGCGGGCTACATCACCTATATGCGCACCGACGGCATCGACATGGCCCCCGAGGCCGTCACCGCCGCCCGCACCGAGATCGCCGCGCGCTACGGTGCCAGTTACACCCCTGAAAAACCCCGTGTTTACAAGAACAAGGCCAAGAATGCCCAGGAGGCGCACGAATGTATCCGCCCCACGGATATGAGCGTGGACGCCGCCTCTCTCTCCCGCCTCGAGGCCGACCAGCGCAAGCTTTACGACCTGATCTGGAAGCGCACGCTGGCCAGCCAGATGGCGGCTGCGCGCCTTGAGCGCACCAGCGTGGACGTGGCCAGCGAGGATGGCGAGGTGCGCCTGCGCGCGACCGGCCAGGTGGTGCTGTTCGACGGCTTCATGCGGGTCTATGAGGAGGGGCGCGACGATGACGCGGTGGCCGATGAGGGCGACCGCCGCCTGCCGCAGATCGCCGAGGGCGAGGCGGCCGAAAAGCGCCGGATCACCCCCGAGCAGCACTTCACCCAGCCGCCGCCGCGCTATACCGAAGCGACGCTGGTCAAGCGCATGGAAGAGCTCGGAATCGGCCGCCCCTCCACCTATGCCAGCATCGTCGCCACGATCCAGGACCGCGGCTATGTCCGCAAGGAAAAGGGCCGGCTTACGCCTGAGGACAAGGGGCGCATCGTCACCATTTTCCTGCTGAATTTCTTCCGCAAATACGTGGGCTACGAATTCACCGCCCAGCTGGAAGAGGACCTTGACCGCATCTCGGCGGGCGAGATCGACTACAAGCAGGTGCTGGCCCGCTTCTGGCGCGATTTTTCCGCGGCCATTGCCGAGACCAGCGAGCTTCGCATCTCCCAGGTGCTCGACGTGCTTGACGAGGCGCTGGCCCCCCAGCTCTACCCGCCGCGCGAGGATGGGTCCGACCCGCGCATCTGCCCCAAATGCGGCGAGGGCAGACTGCACCTGAAATCCTCGCGCACCGGCGGCTTCGTCGGCTGTTCGCGCTACCCCGAATGCCGCTACACCCGCCCCATTGCCGGCGAGGGGGCCGAGGGCGCCGACAAGCTGCTCGGCATCGACGGCGAGGATGAAATCTGGCTCAAATCCGGCCGCTACGGCCCCTATGTGCAGCGCGGCGAGCGCACGGAGGAAAACCCGAAGCCCGAGCGCGCTTCGCTCCCCAAGGGCTGGGCCCCCGAGGAAATGACGCTCGAGCGCGCCCTCACCCTGCTTTCACTGCCCCGCTTCGTCGGCGATCACCCCGAGGGCGGACAGATCCACGCCAATATCGGCCGCTACGGCCCCTATGTGATGTGGACGAAGGTCGGCGAGGACGGCAAGGAGCAGAAGACCTACGCCAATATCGGCGACGTGGAAGAGGTCTTTACCATCGGCATGAACCGCGCCGTCGAGGCGCTGGCCGAAAAGGCCGCCCGGGGTCCGGGCCGCGGACGCGCCACCGCCAAACCGCTCCGGGAGCTTGGCGAGCACCCCGAACATGGCGGGCCGGTCAATGTCATGGACGGCCGCTATGGCCCCTATGTGAAATGGGAAAAGATCAACGCCACCCTGCCCAAGGACCTCAAGCCCGAAGAGGTGACGCTCGAGCGTGCGGTGGAGCTGATCGCCGAAAAGGCCGCGAAAAAGGGCAGGAAGCCCGCACGCCGCAAGAAAGCCGCCGCGAAAAAGGGCTGATACCGCCCGCCTCGGCGCACCGGGAGGCCTTTCCGGCATGTCCCGCCGGAAGACGCCCCGGAGAGCCCGCTATCCGCGCCCGACGTTGCGTCAGCACGGCTCCTTGCGGGGGCAACGGATTGACAGCCCATGCCCCGCGCGCGACAAAGGCTGCGGTCAAATCGGGGAGAAGCATGAACAAGGTCTATGATAGCGCGGCTGCGGCACTCGAGGGGCTTCTGCATGACGGCCAGACGATCGCCGCCAGCGGCTTCGGCCTTTGCGGAATCCCGGAGCTTCTGCTCGCCGCCATCCGCGATGCCGGCACCCGTGATCTCACCTTCGTGTCCAACAATGCCGGCGTGGACGATTTCGGCATCGGCATCCTGCTGCAGACCCGGCAGGTGAAGAAGATGATCTCCTCCTATGTGGGGGAGAATGCCGAATTCATGCGCCAGTATCTCTCGGGCGAGCTGGAGCTGGAGTTTACCCCCCAGGGCACACTCGCCGAAAAGATGCGCGCCGCCGGCCACGGCATCCCGGCCTTTTACACGAAGACCGGGGTCGGCACCGTCATCGCCGAGGGCAAGGAGCACCGCGAATTCAATGGCGAGACCTATATCATGGAAGAGGCGATCTTCGCCGATCTCGCCATCGTCAAGGCCTGGAAGGCGGATACGACCGGCAATCTCGTGTTTCGCAAGACCGCGCGCAATTTCAATCCGCTGGCGGCGATGTCGGGCCGCGTCTGCGTGGCCGAGGTGGAGGAAATCGTGCCCGCCGGAGCGCTCGATCCCGACTGTATCCACCTGCCCGGCGTCTATGTGCACCGGCTGATCCGGGGCGAGCACGAAAAGCGTATCGAGCAACGCACCGTGAGGGAGGGCTGAGCATGGGCGAGACAAAGGGCTGGAGTCGGGACCAGATGGCCGCGCGCGCCGCACGCGAGCTCGAAGACGGCATGTATGTAAACCTCGGCATCGGCATCCCGACCCTGGTCTCCAACCACATCCCCGACGGCGTGCATGTGACGCTGCAATCGGAAAACGGCATGCTGGGCATGGGGCCCTTCCCCACCGAGGAGGAAGTGGACCCCGACCTGATCAATGCCGGCAAGCAGACCGTGACCGAATTGCCCCACACCGCCTATTTCGACAGCGCGCTGAGCTTCGGCATGATCCGCGGCGGCAAGATCGCCATGGCGATCCTCGGCGCGATGGAGGTCTCGGAAAAGGGGGATCTGGCCAACTGGATGATCCCCGGCAAGCTGGTCAAGGGCATGGGCGGCGCCATGGACCTTGTGGCCGGCGTCGGGCGCGTGGTGGTGGTGATGGACCACACCAGCAAGCACGGGCAGCCGAAGATCCTGCCCGAATGCACCCTGCCGCTGACCGGCAAGGGCGTGGTGGACCGGATTATCACCGATCTGGGCGTGCTCGACGTGACCCACAAGGGGCTGCATATCGAGGAACTCGCCCCCGGCGTGAGCCGCGAGGAAATGGTGGCGGCCACCGCGGGCAGAATCGTCTGAAACCCTTCACTCCGCGCTTCCCGGACAGGCGCAAGGCGCAGGTGACGGGCGCCGGGCAGCAGACGGCATCACAGGTTCCGATAATCGGACAGGACAGCGCGAAAGCGCGCCAGAGCGCGTGCCGTATAGGCGGCATAATCTACATCCAGCATCGAAGTGAATTCGCTGACCATGGACCACATCGCCTCGCGCAGGATCGCGGCGGTCTTCATGGCGAAATAGCGGCGAAACAGGGCCTCGCCGGCAGGCCTGCCGAAGTAAAGCTCGAGCATATGGCGCTCCTCCTCGTCGCCGAGCCCATTATTGGATGCCAGCCCGCCAAGATCGAAGAGCGGCGTATTGAAGCCCGCATAATCCCAGTCGATCAGCCAGAGGCGGCTGCCATCGTCCAGAATATTGGCCGCAACCAGATCGTTATGGCCGAAAACGATTTCGAAGCGACCGGCCGCGGCTTCGAGCTCCCCGATCAGCGCGCGGATCTCGGGCAGCATCCCGGCATGGGGGCTGACCGCTTTCTCGAGCATCGCCGCATAGCCGCGCAGCACATCAAAGACCCGGAAGGCCGGCGCCGGGCCGCGCAGGTAACCGGACAGGTGGCCCGGCAGGTCCATGTGGCATTTGTGCAAGATTTCGACCAGAGAACCCAGGGTTTCACAGTGGCGAATGTCGGATTCCTCCAAGGTTCGCCCCTCGATGAATTCGAATACCGTCAATCCCGGCTCCGCATGGCGCAGCGCCGGAGAAAGCCCCGCCGCATGGGCTGCGCGCGCGGCGGCCAATTCGTTGCGGCGCAGCACATGATGGTGGGGGATATCGCCGCCCAGCCGCACCACATGCGCGCCGGCCCGGTCCGTGACCTTGAAGTTGAGATTCGTGCGCCCTCCCGGAATCCTCTCGATCTCCGGCTCTCCCCGCCAGATCCCGAGCCCCCGTATCCGCGCAACCGCCGCATCCCTTCGCACCGGATCCCTCCCGCTCGCAGCCCCGCACGGGCCGGAATCGCGCAGCCCCGTGCGTGAAATTCGAAGCGGTTCTCGCACAGAGCGCGAGACCGCGAAACACCGAAAGTTTCCGCCCCGTGCGGACCTGACCCGCCCCGGATGTGATCTATTGCCAGACGGACGAAAAGGCGCGACATTGCGCTCCCGCAGACCCGCGAAGGAGCGCCCATGCACGAATACCTCAAAGCCGCCCTCGAAATCACCGAAAAGGCCCAGCAGATCCCGCTCGAACATTTCCGCCAGGGGATCGACATCCTCCACAAGGCCGACCAGAGCCCGGTGACCGAGGCCGACCGGGCCTGCGAAAGCTTCATCCGCGATGCCCTGCAGCGCACCTTTCCCGAACACGGAATCATCGGCGAGGAATTCGACCGCAAGGACACGGACGACGCCCTTTCCTGGATCATCGACCCGATCGACGGCACCCGTGCCTTCATCTCCGGCCTGCCGCTCTTCGGAATGTTGCTCGCGCTCCTGGAGCACGGAAAGCCACGCCTCGCCGTGATACGGATGCCCGGGCTCGGCGAAGTCTATTCCGGCGACGGGACCGAAGCCCGGATGAACGGTCAGCCTCTCAGGGTTTCGCATACGACCGAACTGGGCCAGGCCATGCTCTACATGAACGAGGCCGACAAGATCCTGCGCGATGCGCCCGAGACCTTTGCCCGGCTCAACCGCGCCGCCCGCGACCGGCGCTATTCCTACGATTGCTACCCGCACATGCTGCTGGCGGCGGGGCATGTGGATGCCTGTGTGGACTTCGACCTGAAACCTTACGACTTCCTGCCCCTGGTGCCCATCGTCGAAGGCGCGGGCGGCACGATCACCGACTGGCGGGGAAAGGCCCTGACACCGGAAAGCGACGGGCGCGTGCTCTCCGCAGCCACGCCCGCGCTGCACGAACAGCTTCTCGCCTTGCTGCGGCAGAACCCCTCCCCGTGATG
>JALTZY010000020.1 GCA_027045905.1 Paracoccaceae bacterium | reverse complement strand
TTCCACGCGACGGCGGCCTGAGCCCGTGTCCCCGTCCGGGGTACAGGCCCGGCTTCCTTAAAGCCCAGGGAGAATAGCCGGAGCGCCCCGGAAGGGTTGGCCAGGGAAGGACCGCCAAGGGCGGCCTGGTTCACTTGGTAGAACTCCTTATGGCTCAAGGCCGTAGCGAGCGTCTCGCCCGGGGAGCGTGGCTCCATTATGGGCCTGGCTCAGTGGGATTTAAAATTATGAATCGTATTGTCCCTAAATGGTTGTCAAAGCGTTAATAGATGTGCTATATATTCAAAATGATTGTGCGATATCACGTTGTTGTGTGTCAAAATGTAGAGATACGTAAAAAATATATTTCACGATTTTTGCGAGGTAGGCGCCATGAGCAGTAGTGAGAAGCGTGATAAGTTCAAGCGGCTTGCAGAGAAGCGAGTCAACAGGGCTATTCGGGATCTCCGTCTGATTGGGAACTTGGCTAACCGCAATACCTATGAGTATACGGAAGAGGATGTGCGCAAGATCGTCGGGGCCCTACAAAGGGAGTTGAGTGCCCTACGGGCCCGGTTTGAGACCACTTCGGGGGCTACCGACACGACATTCACTCTTGACTGAGTAACCGTCCTTTGAAGTCAAGCGTGATGGAGTGAGCTGTCCCAAGTGGTTTGATCCCGGACCATGGTGTTGAGGATGGTCAGGAGCTTGCGCATGCAGGCCACCAGGGCCACTTTGGGGCGCTTGCCGGCGCGCAGGAGACGTTGTGTGTAGAAGGTGTTGAGGACGGGGTTGTGGTGCACTGCGGCCAGCGTGGCCATGTACATGTAGAGGAGGCGGCGCACCTTGAACCGTCCGCCCTGGACGTGGCGCGGTCTCTGGCGCTGGCTAGAATCATGCGTCGGGGTGCGAGGCCGACGAGAGCAGCGATCTGGCGGCGGTTGAGGCGGCCGAGCTCGGGAAGCGCCGCGATGAGGGCGCGCTGGCGACCGGGCCGATGCCGCGGGCCAAGCGTAGGATGCGGTCGAGATCGCCGAAGTGGGTGCGCACGTGGCGCAGCATCTCGGCCTTGAAGTCGTCGAGCTGGGCCTGGACGGCCTTGATGATGGTCTGGCTGCTGTGGTGCAGCCCCTCGGGGGGATCGCTAGGCGTTGGCGCTCGGCGCCGAGCAGCGTTAGCGGCTGGCGGTGGCGGGTGACGAAGGTGGCCAGCTACTGCTGGTGCTCGTCGGGCAGCGGCTGCAGGAAGCGCGTGAGGTCGCTGCGGCGGACCAGGACCGAGGCGAACTCGGCCAGCGTCTGGGCGTCGGTCCGATCGGTCTTGGCCAAGACACCCCATGGTGCGGGCGAAGTCGCGGGCTTGGCTGGGGTTGATCACGGCCACGGGGGGGGCTGCGGCCTGCCGGGTGCAGACGAGGGCGGTCTCGTAGCCACGGGTCGCCTCCATGAGCACCAGGTCCACATCGAAGGCTTGAGGGCTGTGGACAGGGCGGAATGGCCCTCGGGGTCGTTGGCGAAGCGCGAGAGACTGAGGGTGGCGCCGAGGGCGGCGCAGTCAAGGTGGGCCTTGGCTACGTCGATACCACCACCACGGGTTGCGAGGAGGATCGGGTCATGGTCTTCGGCTCCCTTGCTTGTGGATGCGTGCTCACGGGCCCGGGTAACCGTTCGGGCTTGAAGAAGAACGGCATGGGGAGCGTGCGCCTTCGACTCGGTCACGGGCATGGAGGCCCCAGGGGCGATCAGGCTGCACGGTCCGCTCTGGCCGCTTCGGCAGCGGTCAGGCTCTACCGCACCGGCCTGGGCTAAACATACAAGGGGGGGGAAACGATGGATCGGATCGAGTGGACCTGGGAGCGTGTCCCACGCATGGGGGGTGCGGTAGGTTCGGCATACACAAACACGCTAAACGCCGCCGGTATGCCGCATGGCGCACTCTTGGCGCGTGAAGCGATCCAGAATGCCGTCGACGCCAAGGCTGGTTCCGATGAACCTGTCCGCGTGTGCTTCCGTCTGCGCCGGTTTCGCGACGAGGAATTCCGGCGCTTCGCGTCCACCGGCATCCTTGAAGGGCTCCGTCAGCGCCTCGCTCACGTGCGTCCCGCTGGCGCGGATGAGGTGTTGGACGGTCTCGGACGCGAAGAGCTTTCGGTGCTGTACGTTGAGGATGAAAACACCGTAGGCCTTGGAGGGCCGCTTGAACCAGCGCCGAATGCCCACTTCTGGAAACTCCTCCTATCTCTCGGGGTGGAGGACAAGGCCTACGTCGAATCTGGCTCTGGCGGCTCGTACGGATTCGGCAAGGGAGTTTATTCGTTGTCGTCGAAACTCCGTACGGTGGTCGCCTATTCCTGCTTCGCTCCGACGCCCGAGACCGGACGACACCACAAACGGCTTATGGCCTGCGCCTACCTCAAGCAGCACACCCGGGATGGCGTGGCGTTCACAGGCCGCGGGTGGTGGGGGTCCAGGGTCGCGTCGGCAGAGGACGTCGTCGAGCCGTTCGTCGACGACGAGGCGGACCGCCTCGCCGAAGCGCTCGGGTTTGAGGTGAGGCCGCCTGACCGCCGCGGAGCGAGCATAGCCATCCTGGGATGCGTGGTAGACGTCGAGGAAATCGTACGTGGCGTCGAGGACTATTGGTGGCCACTGCTCGAAGACGGCGACCTTGAAGTCGAGGTCAGCGACGAGGACAGGGTGCTCTACCCGAGGCCCCGATCTCGCCGCCATCTGCGCCCGTTTCTACAAGCATACGACTTGGTATTGGGGAAGGCAGAGCCAGTGCCAGCCCAAGACGGTGCCCCTAGGGAGGAAGTGCGCTCGTTCAACCGCTTCGAGGGCCGATCGTTGGGCAGTTTGGCGCTTGTGGCGGTGGACGACGATCTTGAGGACGAAGAGCGAGCGGGCCACGTCGACTGCGTAGCCCTGATCCGCGCACCAAGGATGGTGGTGAGCTACTGGCGCCCATTGGCACGTACTAGCGGAGAGAATGTGTGTGGGGTGTTCGTGGCCGACGACGACGTTGATACGATCCTGAAGCTGAGCGAGCCTGGGGAGCACGACAAGTGGGACCCCGAATCGGAAAGGCTGGAACGCCGGGACGCAGAGGTGGTCAAGTCGATCCTGATGCGGATTCGGCGCCGGTTCGGAGAGTTCAAGCGGGCCCTCGTTCCTCCGCCGCCGAAAGGCGATGCGCGCTTCACGGAACTGGCCAAGGCTCTAGGGGCTGCGTTTCGGGTGCGTGGTCGTGGTACGCCGGGCGTTGAGGCGCGAGAGGACCCAGTGGAGGTGCGCTTCGGGAAGCAGCACGTCGGAGACGACGGGTACGTATGTGAGATAAGGGTTCGGGCGAGCGAGCACGCTCGACGGGTTCCTTTGCACGTCCGGCCAGCGGTTTGCCTCTACGTGTTGAAGGATGACGTCCGATCGAGGGAGCGCCTGGATGATGTAGACACCACGGTGGAGCTCCAGGATGAGGCGGGCGAATGGAAAGTGACGGATCAGTTCGTGGTTGGGCGCGACGACTGGGTTCGGCTTCGTGTCCGAGCGCCCATCCCGCGGCGCGATTGGCTCTATAGCTTGCAAGTAGCCATGGAGGTCCAGGAATCATGACGCTCGTGATCCGGAATCGCCCGATCGGGTTCCTACCCGAGTTTGATCGGGATGCAATTGAGGCACGATTCGCACCCTTTGCGGATCAGCCGATGCTGGAGCCGGGTGTATATTATTTCCCAGAGGTACGAATGGCCGACCTGGATCCCGTGCTCGTACTCAAGCCGACCGAGCGTGCGTTGGAGCAGCTCCAGGACTTAGGGATCGACGACACTATCGCCTCCGTGCTCGTGAAGGATCGTGGCCGGCGCAAAAACGCCGTGGCATGGTCCGGCGGGTTGCGTGAGATCGGGTCCGGCGACGGTGTCGAAATCACCATTGGAGAGTATCTTGAACGCGGTCTGCGCGGGGCGCTGGACGTCCTGTGCGTTGTCACCAACATTGAACCATTTGAGTGGTCGGGTTTCACCGTCCCGGCGAAGTCCGTCCTGTGGGAAGCGCGATTTGGTGTACAACCCGAACGTGAGGCAGTGGAGTTCCCAGTCAGGTTCGTCGAGCCGGACGCGCTTGAGCGATCTGGATATCCGCGGGACACGGCCTGGGTGTGCCACTTCAAGACCAGCGACCCGAATGCGGCGCCGAGCGACGTTATGGAAGTATGGATCAACAAGCGTTTAGATGGTCCTATCCAGTCGCTTGCCAGTGATCCACGGTTTGGGAAGGCGCTCCTGACGCATATGGTGTGTGCGGCATTTGCTACCGCCTCCCGTTGGGCGGTCCAGGAAGAGGTGGATGTGGTCGAGGAGGAAGGGTTGTTGGACGTGATCCTGAAGCGGCTGTCCATGCACGGCTCGGAGCTGGACGAGGCCGCCTTGCGGCGGCTGGCAGTGGAAGATGCAGGTGTGCGACTCGACGCGACGGTGCAGGCGAGGTTCGGGCTCCTGCAAAGGTTGGGAGGGCGGGCGGAATGAGGTATTACATAGTCCCCCGAGATGCCGGTAGGAAGGCATACCAGCTTTTTAGCGAAGGAAGGATGGACGAGGCGGAGGCTTTGCTGGAGGAGCGTGAGGACGTGCGTGGCACGGAGGATGGGACCGATGTGTTGCGATCCGTCGAGGAATTTGAGAGCGCCCTGGTTGAGCTGGACGAGTCGGCCAAGGGGAGCGAGCTGGAGGTCGCATTGGTGGAGCCGATACACCGGGCGTTGAGGTCCGCCCGGGAGGCCGTGGGCGATCGCGACTTTTGGTCGTGGTTGTCGCTCTCGCGGCGCATCGTCCGGGATACCATCGTGCGCCGTCACGACGAAGACGGACGCTTCCCGAAAGCCGCAAACTTCGGGCTCGGATCACCGGCGGAAGGTCTTTGTTGGCGGGCATATTTTCGTGCGGAAGTCACCGCGGACGGGGAGGCCGCAGATTATGAGCTAGCGAGGCGAGGCACGCAGGATTTCTGGCGCAGCCACGTGTTGAGGCTGACGTATTCCGGGTGCAGGCACTTCGTGCGTGTCTGGGTCGATTATTGTTATCCGAACGGGCGTGCTCGCTTCTCGGTATCGGACATCCGGGAATTGCAGAAACGAGTCCTACGAAGCTATGCGGTGAGGCCGTTTGAGCTGATGGACGAACGCGAGCTCATACAGCTCCTCGACTCGCTCTCGGAAGGTCTGGAACGCCGTGTTTGATAGCCGGCCCGTGGAAGCGCTCGCCGAGCGGGGAGACGGGCCATCGGTGCCCCGCGTCGAGGTCCGTGATTGCGGCGGGCATTGGGTAAAACGGCTCGTGCTTTCGGGCGAGCGGTCTGGAGGGATTCGCCTGGAACCTCCCGCCGCCGCTCCCGATGAGGTAGGCGTCGATGCTTGGGACCAAGCCTGGCTGCGAGGGGCGCGCTGGTGGGCCGAGGGCCGCGACGGAGAGGCGCTGCGGATCGCAGATTTGTTCTGCGCCGCCGGAGGGTTCTCTCTAGGGGCACGGTTGGGCGCGGCTCTGGCAGGCCTGCGAGGGCACGTCGTCTTGGCCGGCGATCACGATCCCCGGATGCTCGACATCTACCGCCGCAACCATGCCCCAAGCCATGAATTTTTGGGAAATCTGGGATTGGCCGTCGATTATCGTGTCACGACACGCGGCGGAGTGCCTCGCTTCGTCTATCCACCGGAACCTGTGGAACGGCCGTTGCGTCGTGCAGCCGAAACAGGGGTGGACGTCGTCGTCGCGGGTCCGCCGTGCCAGGGTCATTCGAACCTCAACAATCACACGCGTCGTAACGACCCTCGGAACACGCTGTACTTGGTTCCCGTCGCGTTCGGCGTCGCGGTTGGGGCCGACGTGGTCGTCATCGAGAACGTGCCGAGCGTGCTGAATTCCGTCGAAGCCGTCTCGCGGGTGGCTCGTGAGGTGGGCGCGGCGTCCGGGTATGTGCCAATCGAATGTACGTTGGATGCTAGCCAATTCGGGGTTGCGCAGCGTCGGAAGAGACATTTCTTAGTGCTGTTGCGGCGTGCGGGAGGTTCGGCCGAAGCGCGTTTTTTTCAGATACTGCGAGCCCTGAGCACTAGGACCCGGACGGTCCGTTGGGCGATCGAGGACCTGCGCGCCGTCGACGAGCGTAAGGATCCGCTTCATCGACCGGCGGCGCTGTCGAGCGCGAACCGTGATCGAATCGCTTACTTGTTCGAGCACGATCTGTATGAGTTGCCGGATCCGCTTCGGCCACCGTGCCATAGGGACGGTCATACGTACCCGTCGGTCTATGGGCGACTCCGTTGGGACGAGCCGGCGGGCACCATCACGCAGGGATTCCACAGCCCTGGTAGGGGGCGATTCGTGCACCCAGGGGAACGGCGTACCCTAACGGCCCGTGAAGCCGCGCGGCTACAAGGTTTCCCGGATTCGTATGACCTGTGCGCCGCGATGGGGACGCCACGTACGAACGTCCTGGCGAAGGCGATCGGCGAGGCGGTGCCACCACCGCTAGGGGCGGCCGTGTTGGCGGCGGCGCTGGCTACCATCCGCGTGGACGGCAGGCAGCGCGGCGGGAAGGATAGGGTCGCGCCATGAGGGCCAAGGGAAGGGGGAAGAGTACGCCGCCGGCGTCGTCACCAGCGGTGCGACGACGAATGCGGGCGACTGGGCAGCGTGACACCCCCGCTGAATTGGCGGTGCGTAGAGCTCTGTACCGAGCCGGGCTGCGGTATCGTGTCCATTACGCTGTGCACGAGCGCCCCAGACGTGTCGGCGACATCGTGTTCCCCAGAGAGAGGGTCGTGGTGTTCGTGGACGGTTGTTTCTGGCACGCATGCCCCCTCCATGGGAGCTGGCCGAAGACGAACGCACGTTTCTGGCGTGAGAAACTGGAGGCCAATCGAGCCCGTGATCGGGAGACCACCCAACTCTTGGAGAGGCAAGGGTGGATCGTACTACGTTTCTGGGAACACGACGATCCCATTGAGGCGGCACGTCAGGTAAGGCGCGTCGTCATTGAGCGCCGACGAAAGACTCACACTCATCCTGTTCAGCGAAAGACCGAAAGTAGCCAGGGCAGGGAACTAGGGAAGAAATGACCTGCACCAGTTGTATCCAACTTGCGTTGGCTCATGACAGACTCGCATCAGTAATGAATCTCAGGAGACTCCCTCTATCGCTTGTAGGATCAGGGTGGAGTACCGATCCGAAGGGAGGGACGGGGA
>JALTZY010000019.1 GCA_027045905.1 Paracoccaceae bacterium | reverse complement strand
ATACAAAAGCGCGGGCTGGGCTCGCCCGCGCTTTTGTATCTGGCCGCAGCCGGGGTCGGCACGATCGGCGTGGTGGATGACGATGCGGTGGACAATTCGAACCTCCAGCGTCAGGTGATCCACCGTGACGCCGATATCGGCATGCCCAAGGTTTTCAGCGCCGAGGCGGCGATGAAGGCGCAGAACCCGGCCATCGAAGTGCGCCCCTATCACCGGCGGCTGGACGAGGAGAGCGCGCGCGCCCTGTTTTCCGACTATGATCTGATCCTTGAGGGCAGCGACAATTTCGCCACCAAGTATCTGGTCAACCGTGCCGCGGTGGCTGCCAGGAAGCCGGTGGTCGGCGGTGCGCTCAGCCAGTGGGAGGGGCAGATTTCGACCTGGGACGTGGCCCGTGGGGGCCCGTGCTACCAATGCGTCTTCCCCGAGGCACCCGCGCCCGGCCTGGCACCGAGCTGTGCCGAGGCCGGCGTGGTCGGCCCGCTCCCCGGGGTGATCGGCGCGATGATGGCGGTCGAGGCGATCAAGGAGATCACCGGCGCCGGGCGGGGGCTCAGGGGGCGGCTGCTGATCTACGACGCACAGTTTGCCGAGACCCGGGTAATCGGAGTCGCTCCGCGCGAGGGGTGCCCGGTCTGCGGGGGCAAGGCCGCCCCCGGGTGACGAACCGGCTCGTTGCGCGGATGAGCGCGAGCCCCGGCACATCTGTCCGCGTGGAGGAAAGGCGCCGGGCGGTGGTGGCGAAACGGCCGGAGCAGAGGGGAGGAGGTTGGGCTGGCGGTATTTGCCCGGCGCGCAGGGATGAGGGCGCGATCAGTGGGCCCTGGGGCCAGCCCCGGGCCTGGCCATACCTTCCTCGTCTTCGGGCGCCGTGATCCCGACCTTGGCACCGGGGCGGAAAATCGCAACGATGCTGCCGCCTGCGGCTGCCTGTCCGGGGCTGGCCGGCGTCAGTTCGTACACGCCTTGGGAAAAGCTCAGCTGCAGGGGCTCGACCAGGCCCCTTCCGGTATCGACCGTGACGACGCCCTTGAGCCGCTCCACCCCGGCGGGCAGGGCGCGCAGCCAGCGCTCCAGGGTTTCAAGCGCGACCGGGGATGGCACGGTCAGGGTCTGGCTCCGGTAGCCGGGGCTTTCGGGCGGCGTACGGGAGGCTCTGCCCCGTCTGTGCAGGCGCGCGCCCGTTGCGATCAGATCACCGATGGCGGCCGTGGGCGGCAGGGGCGCGAAGTTTTCGCGCAGGAAGCGGGTTGCGGCATCATCGAAGCGGTTGAGCGACAGGAAATCGGCGGTCTCGATCTGCACGGCGAACAGGCGGGCGACGTACTTGTCGCGGGCGTTTCGCGCAAGCCGCGCGCCGTTGACCACGCTCAGGCAGATGGCTGGAGCAAGGGCGCCAACGCCTGAGAGCGTGTCGGCGATGCGCCCGGGATGGGCCACGCCGCTGGCCTCGACCAGCAGCAGGTCGGGCGCGGGCACGGCCTCGGTTGCGGCCAGTGCCGCCTCCAGCAGGTTGTCGCCGATCGAACAGCAGGCGCAGCCATTGGTCAGGGATATCGTGTCGCCCCGGGTATTCTCGATCAGACCCGCGTCGATGTTTATGGCGCCGAAATCATTGACCAGCACCGTGGCCCGCACGCCGCCCGGCTCGCGCAGGAAGGCGTTGATCAGCGTGGTCTTGCCGGCCCCCAGATAGCCGCCGACGACGATTGCCGGGATCCGGGCGCGGCTCATGGCGCCACCGCGTGTACCTCTCCGCCGAATACGGTGGCGTGGACGGGGATATCCTTGAGTCGCATCGGATCAACCTCGTAGGGGTCTTCGTCCAGCACGGTGAAATCGGCGCGCTTGCCGGCGCGGATCGATCCGATGCTGCTTTCCTGCCCCAGCATCCGCGCGGCGTTGATGGTGATCGCCTGCATCGCCTGATGCACCGGGATGCGCTCGTTTTCGCAAAAGACCGCACCGCCCTCGGTCAAACGGTTCACCGCCACCCAGGCCGCGCGCAGCGGCTCGGCCGGGGCCATGGTATAGTCGGAATGCAGCGCGAAGGGTACGCCGGCACGCGCCAGGCTGCCCAGCCGCACCATCTGGCTGGCGCGCTCGTGCCCGATGGAGCGTTCCGCGAAGACCTCGCCCAGTTCGTGCAGATACCAGATATTGGCCGAAACCTGTGCGCCCAGCGCGGCGATCCGCGCCACCTGCTCTTCGCTGGAGAGGCCGAAATGCTCGATGGTGAAGCGGTGGTCGAAGCGCGGGTGCGCCGCCTGCAATTCGGCCAGGGCGTCGAGCGCCAGTTCCAGCCCCAGATTGCCGGTGCAGTGGACATGGATCTTCCAGCCCGCATCCCAGTAGGGGCGCATGGCCGCGGCGAGTGCGTGGGGCGGGGTCATCCATTCGCCGTCATGGCCGTCGATGAAGCCGGGCGGATCGAGCTGGAACAGTTCGGAAAACAGCGCGCCATCGGCAAAGAATTTCACATGACCGTCGCAGAACAGCGCCCCGGTGCCGCGCGCGCTCAGCGATTGCACGCGTGCAAAGCTCTGCGCCGGATCGGCGGCGGCATCGAGCCCCGGCAGGCCGGTGGGCACCAGCATGCAGCGACAGGGCGGTGCATCTTCGCGAAAGGCGCGCTCGAGGGCGGCCCATTCCATCTCGAAGTCGAATATGCCCCAAGCCATGTCGGCCACGGTGGTATGCCCGCCCCGATGCAGTACGCGATGCAGGAGCTTCAGCCCGGCGCCGAACCAGTCGTCGGTGAAAATCAGCGGCTTGAGCGCCGCGACCACCACCATGGCGCCGGTTTCCGAAAACCGCCCGCGCCCGGCGTCGATCTGGCCGTGGCGGGCCATCACTTCGGCGTCGATCTTCAGCATGTCGATGGCGGCATCGTTGAGGATCAGTTCGTGAAACGAACGGTGCCAGATCGCAATCGGCCGGTCGCGGGACATGGCATTCAGGTCGGCGCGGGTGATGTCGCCATGCCACAGGTGATGATAGCCCCAGGTGACGAAAAGCGGCAGCCGACCGTCGTCCTGCGCGAATGCCGCCCTCAGCGCCGCCAGATAGGCCTCGCGCCCCACTGTCGCCGGCACGCGCCTGCCCGGCAGGTTCCACTCGAAAGCGGTGATGAAATGCGCAGGCAGCACGATCGCGCCGATGAAGGGGTGCAGGTGCGGGTCGATGAACCCGGGCAGGATGATCTTGCCCGCGAACCGCTCGTCGATCACATGATCGCCCCCGTCCAGCCAAGGGCGCAGGCTAACCAGCGTGCCCGCCTCGAGTATGATCCCGTCACGCACGGCCACAGCGGTGGCGTGGGGGGCGGCTTCGCACATCGTGTGGATGCGCCTTGCGGTGAATACGGTGATGCGCGCCATCCGGCCCCTTTCACGCGCGAGGCTGCAACAGGCCCATCACCGCCTGCATCAGCATGTCGATCAGGGCCTGGGGCCCCTTCGGAAACATCGCCGCGGCGCCCAGGCGGGTCTGCAGGATGATGGTGATGATGAGCTGCACCACATTGCTCAGCGCGGCCCTCCGCTCAGGCTCCGGCACGGTGATCTCGTCGCGGTACTCGGTCGCCGCCTCCACCACCCGGTCGCGAATCTGCTGGCCCAGCACGCGAAACGCTTCCCACTTCTCCGGCTCGGTTTTCGACAGCTCATCGACGATCCGGTAGATGCCCTGATTGGCGGCGATGGCGTCATGGATCTGCCAGGCCAGCCAGCGCAGCATGGCGCGCAGATCGCCATGGGCGCGGCGGGAGAGATCCATCCGGGCGATCCGCTCGGAGGAAGCGGCGACGAAGCGCGCGCACATTTCGTCCTTGAGCCCGTTCTTGTCGCCGAAACGGTGGTAGAACGACCCGGTGGACACCCCGCTCATGCGGATGATTTCCGACACCCGCGTATGCACATAGCCCTTTTGCCGAAACAGCGCCTCGGCGGCCTCGAGCAGCCGCCTTTCCGAATCCGCACTGCGATTTTGCCGCGTCGGCCGGTATCCGGCCTGCTTGCCGCCCCTGCCCGCATGGGCTGGAAGGGCATCGCAAGGTGGCGCTGATCTTCCGGCTGTTAGGCTGCGCAAATCCGTCATGGCACCAGTAAATACCAATTTTTTCGTTGACACAATATTAGAATTAGAAGTTTAGTTCTAATATTCGGTTGCCCAGAGTCGGCGATCACGGAAAACACAAGGTCATCCATGGCCCAATATCAGCAGGGAGAAGCACATGAACAAGCACATCCTGGGCGCGGCAGGCGCCATTGCGCTGAGCCTCGTGGCGAGTGCCGCCGCCGCGCAGACCGTCATCAAGCTCGCCACCCTGGCGCCGCCCAATACGCCCTGGACCGCGCATTTCGAGACCTGGAAGGCCAACGTGGCCGAGGCCTCGGGGGGCGAAATCGAGATCCAGATCTTCCCCTCGGGCCAGCTGGGCAACGAATTCGAGGTGTTTCGCCAAGTCCAGCGCGGGCGTATCGACGCGGGGGCGTTCTCGGGCTCGGTAATCTCCGAGAACGTCCCCGAGCTGGCGCTGATGTCAACGCCTTTCCTGTTTCGCGACGCGGCCACCATCGACTGCATCTATGACCGGAAGCTGGGCGAGGAATTCGCCGCGCTGCTGGAGGAAAAGGGCATGAAGTTCCTGCAATGGCAGGAGACCGGCTGGGTGCATGTCTATGCCCAGGACGACCTGTCGAATGTGGCCGATGCCGAAGGCTACAAGGTACGCGTTTCGCCCACCCCGATCAGCCGCCTGCTCTGGAACAGCGTCGGCGCGGCCGGGGTGGAGATCCCCTATGCCGAGACCCCGGCGGCGCTGCAGACGGGCATGGTGCGCGGCGGCGAAAGCGCGGCGATTTCCTTTGTCGCCTTCGGCCTGGGCAAGGTGGCGCCGCATTTCATGCGCACCGCCCAATACCACATGGCCGGCGCCATCACCATTTCCGAAAAGCGCTGGAACAGCCTGAGCGAAGAACAGCAGCAGATCCTCATCGACAGCCTGCCGCCGGTGCAGAAGATGCGCGACACGCTCCGGGCCACCTCGGAGGCTCTGCTGGCGAAATACGCCGAGGCCGGCGGCCCGGTGCACGAACTGAGCGAAGAGCAGCTTGACGCCTGGCGCGCCAAGGTCGAGCCGAACTGGCCGGCCTTCGTGGAGGGGCTGGGCGAAGGCGCCCAGGCCATGTGGCCCAAGGTACTGGACGCCAAGGCCGCCTGCGGCGAATGACCATGCGCGCGGCGCGGCGTTTTCTGGATCTTCTCTTCAGGGTCGAAGCGGCGGTGGCGATGCTGGCCTTTCTGGCGATATCGCTCTTGCTGATCGCCGACGTCGCGTCGCGCGAGCTTGCCGGGTCATCCATCTGGGGGGCCCAGCGCATATCTGTCTATCTGATGATCGTCATCGGCTTTCTCGGGCTCGGCCTGGCGGCGGACCGCGGCCGCCACCTGCGCCCGCGCTTCGCCGACGGGCTGGTGCCCAGGCCGCTGGCCCCGGCGGCCGGGCGCACCGGCTCGGCGATCATGTTCGCGGTGTTTGCCTGGTTTGCCTGGCTGGGGGTCGAATTCGTGATGACGGCTTACGAATACGGCGACCTGGCCCAGACCATCAAGGTGCCGCTGTGGACGGTCCAGGTGATCGTGCCCTATGCCTTTGCCTCCCTGGCCCTGCGCTACCTCGTGTTTGCCATCTGGCCGGAGCTCAGACCCGCCGAGGCGGACGAATAATGCTTGCCGCCGTCATCCTTTTCGTCCTGGTCGTCGCGCTCCTGGCGCTACGGGTGAATCTTGTCGCCGTCCTGCTGATCCTGGGCGCCTATGTGCATTTCGTCTGGGGCGAGGGAGAGGTGATCTATATCATCGAGGACATGTGGATCGCGCTGGACAAGGAAGTCCTGCTGTCGATCCCGCTTTTCCTGCTGGTGGGCGCGATCATGGGCCGGGGCGAAATCGCCCGCCGCCTGATCGACGTGATGCGCGAGATGACCGGGGCGCTTCCCGGCGGCATGGCGGTGGCGACGATCCTGACCTGCGCGGTCTTTGCCGCCATTTCCGGCTCGTCCGCGGTGACGCTGATCGCGGTAGGCTCGATCGCCTATCCCTCGCTGATCCGCGAGGGCTATGCGCGGCGCTTTTCGCTGGGCGCGCTGGCCACGGGCGGCACGCTGGGGGTGATCATCCCGCCCTCGATCCCGATGATCCTCTACGGCATCGCCACCGAGACCTCGATCGTCGATCTGTTCACCGCCGGGATCATACCCGGACTGGTACTGGTGGCGCTGCTGTCGGGCTACACGCTGGCGGTAAACCGCAAGCTTGCACGCACCGGCTTTTCGCTCTCGCGCCTGCTGCGTGCCCTGCGCGCGGGTATCTGGGCGATGCTGCTGCCGGTGATCCTGCTGGGCGGCATCTATTCAGGCTATTTCTCGCCCACCGAAAGCGCTGCGGTGGCGCTGGGCTATGCGGTCGTCATCGAGATGTTCGTGCACCGCGAAATCCGGCTTGCCGACCTGCGCGAGGTGGCGATTGACACCGCCGCCATGATGGGATCGCTGTTTCCGATCCTGGCCATCGCGCTGTCGATCAACCTGCTTCTGACCACCCACCAGGTGCCCGCCGCCCTGACCGCGTGGATGAGCGGCATGATCACCTCGAAATTCACCTTCCTGATCGTGATCAACATCCTGCTCTTGCTGGTGGGCATGGTCATGGACATGGTCTCGGCCATCCTGATCCTGGCGCCGATCCTGCTGGTTCTGGGGCGGGCCTATGGCATCGACCCGGTGCATCTGGGCATCATCATGACGGTGAATCTCGAAATCGGCCTGCTGACCCCGCCCGTGGGCATGAACCTGATCGTCGCCATGACCGCCCTGCGCGAGGATTTCGGCCTGATCGTGCGCGGCGTGCTGCCCTTCATCGCGGTGATGCTGGTGGGGCTGGCGCTGATCACCTTTGTCCCGCAACTGTCCCTTTTTCTCGTGAGATGACGAAAGGCCGAGCCCATGAGCGACCCGATCTGGCAATGGACCGCGACCCGCACCGCGCAGGCGATCCGCGCGCGCGAGGTCTCGGCGCTGGAAGTCACCCGCGCCCATCTCGAACGCATGCAGGCGGTGAACCCGCGGCTCAATGCGGTGGTGGTCGATCTCTCCGACGAGGCGCTTGCCGCCGCCGAGGACGCAGACCGGGCATTGGCGCGCGGGGCCGAGCCCGGCCCGCTCCACGGGGTGCCGATCACCGTCAAGATCAATGTCGACTACCAGGGCCAGGCCAATTCCAATGGCGTGGTCGCAATGAAGG
>JALTZY010000018.1 GCA_027045905.1 Paracoccaceae bacterium | reverse complement strand
GCTCCGCCGCCGCCAGCATCGCGCGCGCCTGCTCGCCGGTCGGGGCAAAGGGCTTTTCCACCAGCACATGCAGCCCGCCCTCGAGGCATTCGATCGCCAGCGGCGCATGCAGATGCGGCTGGGTCAGGATATGGGCGCTGTCGGCGGCCCCGGCCGCCAGCATTTCCGCCACGTTGGCAAAGGCAGCCACCCCATGCGCATCCGCAAGCCCCCGCGCAGCCGCTTCGGACGGGTCCACCACTGCCGCCAGTTCCACCCCCGGCGTGGCCCGGAGCGCATCGGCGTGCCAAGTCGAGATATAGCCCGCGCCCACAAGCCCTACGCGGATCGTTTCATTGCTCATGCTCGCCTCACTTGTATTCGATGATACGCATGTCGTCCGCCCGCGCCCTGCGCCAGTAATAGGTCAACATGCCGATGAGATTGGGAAATTTCGAAAGGCTCAGAAACAGTGCCTGATGCGCCGCCATCCGTGCGCCAAGCCCCGCGCGCCTCAGCCCCCAGGCGCTGCGCAGGTAGGAAACCCCATAGAGCGCGACCACCGCGAGCGCCAGCCAGCCGGACCAGACCAGCCCGGCGAGCAATGCCAGCGGCAGGACGAGCCCGTAGAGCCAGACCCGCCGGCGCTCGGCGCGGAAGAATTCCGGATGCAGCGCGCCGACCTGGGCAAAGCCGTGGCCCGAGCGCACCGCCCGGCGCCACCATTGCGAAAAGCGCGTCATCGCCGCGTCGTGGCGGGTCATGGGGATGGGCAGGCGCCGGAGCTTCCAGCCCGCCCCCGCCAGCCGCAGGCAGAATTCGTCATCCTCCGCGGCGATCACCTGCGGGTCGAACCCCCCGGCCTGCCGGTAGGCCTCGGCGCGCACCACCATGTCGCCGCCACAAGTGACGATCTCGCCCGCCGGGCGGTGCCACTCGAAATCGCACAGCGCATTGTAGATCGACGCGCCCGGCGCGATCTCCGAGCGCCAGCCGGTGACCAGCCCCAGCGCCGGATCCGCGTCAAGCGCGGCCGCGCTGTCCTCGACAAAGCCCGCCACCACCTCGCAATCCCCATCGACGAAGAAGACATATTCCGCCCCCCCCAGCCGCTCCAGCGCCTCGAAGCCCTCCTTGCGCGCGCGCGCGGCGGTAAAGGGGCGGGCCGGGTCGAGCTCCACCACATGGGCACCGGCGGCGCGGGCGAGCGAGACCGAGCCATCGCGCGAGCCGCTGTCCACGTAGATCAGCCTTTCGGTGCCGGCGAGCGAAGCGAGGCAGCGCGCGAGCCGCGCGCCCTCGTTGCGGCCGATGGCGATGACGGCGAACCGGCTCATGGGTGCGCCTCCGGCCCCAGCAGGCGGGCAAGGCGCGCGGCTTCCTTGCGGCTGTCGAAATGCGCCGCCACCTTCGCCGCCCCCGCTTCGCCGAGTGCCCGCCCCCGCTCGGGATCGCTCAGCAGCGCGTCGATCGCTTCGGCCAGCGCTGCGGCGTCGCCCGGCGGCACCAGCAGGCCGCAGCCGGGATCGACCAGTTCTCCCACGCCCCCCACGGCGGTGGCGATGACCGGCAGGCGCGCGGCCATGGCCTCCATCAGCACCACCGGCACCCCTTCGCCAAAGGAGGGCAGGACGAAGATGTCGTGGTGCGCAAGCTGTTCGGCCACCTGTTCCTGCGAGAGATAGCCGAGGAAGGCGGTGTGCTCCTGCAACCCCAGGTTGCGCGCTGCGTCTTCCAGCGCCCCGCGCTCGGGCCCGTCGCCCACCAGCGTCAGGCGCAGATCCGGGTGGCGCTCACGCAGCGCGGCGAGCGCTTCAAACAGCACCGGCACCCCCTTGACCGCCGCCAGCCGGCCGACGAAGAGCAGGCGCTTTTGCGGAGGCTCCGCGGGCGCCCGGTAGCGCGCCGGGTCCACCCCGCAATGGACGATATGGAGCTTGTCCCAGTCCTCCTGCCCGCTCAGCAGCATCGCCTGGGCGCGGGCGAAATGGCTGATGCAGGCGACGAAGCGGGCGCGGCGGATCTTTTCGTCGAGTCGCCACCGGGCGGGGGCCATGAAGATGCCCGGCCCGTGCAGGGTGAAGCTGAACGGGATCCCGGCCATGCGCGCCGCCAGCATGGCCACGGTGCCGGCGGCTTCGGCGATATGGTTGTGCAGATGGCGGGCGCGAATGCGGCGCAGGTGGGCCGCGAGCAGCCCGGCCTCGGCGAAGTAGAAGGCCTGATAGAGCGCACCTTTCAGCCCCGGCGGGGCGGTGCGCAGGGCGAGCGCCAGGGCCGAGAGATAGCGGCGCGGGGCGCGGGCCAGCGCCGACAGGTGGGCGGCGGCCAGGCGCAGCGGGTTCTGCGCCGCTTCGAGGATGTGAAAGGTCCGCGCCGCCTCCTCGCGCTGCTCCGGGCCGACCAGATGCTCCGCCCCGGTGCGGCGGATCGAGCAGGTCTCAACCGTAAGGCCGAGGGCGCGCAGGGCGGCGACTTCGCGCTGGATGAAGGTATCGGTAGCGCGCGGATACTGGCCGGTGAGATAGGCGACGGGGCGGGTCATGGGCCTGCCTCCCAGCCGATGGCGGTGAGGCCCAGCGCCCGCTTGGCGCGGGTATTCGGGTAGGCGCGCGGGGCGAAGCGGTAGCGCAGGGTCGCCGGGCGCAGGAGGCCGGGCACGGGCAGATGCAGGGCGCTGGCAAGCACGGCAAGGGGCAGGAGCGCGCGCCAGGAAAGCGGCAGGGTCAGGGGCGGCTTTTGCGTGATTCGAGCAAGATATTGTGCCGCTGAAGGGAGATCATCGCCGATAATATTGAGAATCTGCGCGCCTGGCGCCTGCTCTGCGGCGCGGACCAGGGCCCGGGCGGCGTCTTCGCTACGCACCAGCGGCAGCGCGCCGGGCCCGGCGAGGCGCAGCAGGACGGGGCCGAGGCGCGGGCCCAGATGGGCGTTCCATTCGTGACCCGGCGCGGTGAGCGCGCCGATGCGCAGGATCGTGGTCGGGTTGTCCGGGTGGGCGCGCGCGATCTCCTCCTGGGCGAGCTTGGCGCGGGCGTAGGCGTCGCGCCCGGCGGGCTCCGGCTCCAGCGGGCTCGCCTCGTCGATCACCCCGGCGCACCCCGCATAGACCGCCATGGAGCCCGCGAGGATCACCGGCAGGCCCGGGGGCAGCGCCGCATAGAGCGCGCGGGTGGCGGCGAGCGTGTCGCGCTCGTGCATGGCGTCGTCGCCGGTAAGGCTGGCGGCGAGGTGCAGCACCGCGTCCGTGTCGGCGAGCGCCTTGCCGAGCGCGGGGCCGGGCGCGGCGAGGCCGCAGATCAGCGGCGCGGCGCCGGGGAAGTCTGCCGGGCGGCGGCTCAGCGCGTACACCTTGTGGCCGCGGGCAAGCGCCGCGGCGACGGTGGCGCGGCCCAGATGCCCGCCCGCTCCCGTGATCAGCAGCCTCAGCGCGCCCATGGCATCGGCTCCATCGGCGCGCAGCTGGTGGTCATCTCGTGCACACCGTCGCGCGCCGTGGCCAGGGTGACTTCGGTCAGGTGCAGCGCGTAGGATCCCGCCAGGCGCGGCTGGCGGCCCGCGCCGATGGCTTCGACCATTTCCACCGGGCCGAGGGCGAAGTTCATCGCTGCGGCGCCAAAGCGCCTGACCTTGGGATGCGCGCCCCCCCGAAGGCGGACGCGTCGGCCCAGCGGGTGTTCGAGCAGGCGGCGGCGCAGGGTCAGCCGGCGGTGAAAGCGCAGAGGGGCGGCATTGTCCCAGGCGCGGGGCATTTTCAGCACCCCCCTGTCGGTGGCGATTTGCAACCCATGATTGTGCGGTGCGACAATCGAGGTGGTCAACCGCGCCACCGGCCCGGCGGCGAAATGCAGCACGGCGGTCGAGAAATCCGGCGCCGCCCCGGCACCCGTCAGCCGCGCGGTGGAGGCGGTCACGCGCGCCACCGGGCCGAAATGGGCGATCAGCCAGGCGAGGTAATAGCCCGCATGCTCCAGCGTGCAGCCGGTGGCGAATTCGTCCGCCGCGGGCCAGGGCGCCCCGCTCTCGCTCACCCAGTCGGCGGTCGGGGCCTGGGGGATGAAGCCGTCGTCAAGCTCGGCATAGATCAGCAGCGGCCTGCCGAAGCGGCCCGAGCGCAGGGCATGGCCGAGGGTCTGCGCCGCTTCGCCCAGCACCGAGGAGGGGGCGGAGGCGATGTGCAGCCCCGCCGCGCTGGCCTGTTCGACAAGCGCGCGCGCCTCTTCCATCTGCAATGTCATCGGCTTTTCGCTGAACACATGGTGGCCGGCCCCAAGCACCGCCTGGCTGACGGCGAAATGCTCGGACGGGTTGGTGAGATTGAGCACCAGCGCGCCGGGCTCGAGGCTCCGGAGCATGGCCGACAGGCTGTCATGGGCGACAAGCCCCCAGTGGCGGGCAAAGGCCGCCAGCCGTGCCGGGTCGCGGTCATGCACGCCGGCGATGTCGAGGCCGGGATACAGCGCAAAGGAGCGCATGTAGAGATCGGCGACAAAGCCTGCGCCGATGAGCGCGATCTGCGTCATGTCTGGCTCCTCTGGCTTCCGGTCCGTCGCATTTCGGTTTCCTGTGCTGCCCGGCTTCCAGATTGCACAGGAAAATGTCAATATTTCGACCTGAAACGCCCGAATTGCGCCCCCAGGCTGGCGGGCAGCAGGTTGGCGGGCAAAGGCGAGGGACAGGTGCGGTTCCGATTCGGCACACAGGAAATAGCGGTCAACATCCCCGACCGCGCGGCGCTGGAGCGGGCGGTGCGCGCACGGCTGGCGGCGGGCGAGGGTTTCGCCCTGGCGACGATCAATCTCGACCATCTCGACAAGCTCAAGCGCGATGCTGGCTTTCGCGCGGCCTATGCGGCACAGGATTTCGTGGTCGCCGACGGCAATCCGATCGTCTGGCTCTCGCGCCTGGCCCGCCGGCCGGTGGCGCTGCTGCCGGGCTCCGACCTGGTGGTGCCGCTGGCGCGGATCGCGGCCGAGGCCGGGGCCAAGCTCGCCCTGGTGGGTACCACCGGGCCGGCGCTGGAAGCGGCGGGGGCGCGGCTGGCCGAGAGGGTCGAAGGGATTGAAATATGTGCTGAAATCGCGCCCTCGATGGGCTTTGATCCCGAGGGGGCGGAGGCCGGTGAGATACTGGCCGCGCTGGAGAAGGCGGGCGCGGGTCTGGTACTGGTGGCGCTGGGGGCGCCGAAGCAGGAGGTGTTCGCCGCGCGCGGGCGGCGGGAGATGCCACGGGCCGGCTTTGCCTCGATCGGGGCCGGGCTCGACTTCATCGCCGGCAGCCAGAAGCGGGCGCCGCGCTGGGTACGGGCGCTGGCGATGGAATGGCTGTGGCGCGCGCTCTGCGACCCGCGCCGTCTCGCCGGGCGCTATCTGCGCTCGGCCCTGGCACTGCCGGGCCATGCCTGGCGGGCCTGGCGGATGCGGGGCAGGTGACCGGGCCTGACACCCGGCCCTCCCGGCAGCCTTGAAACCCGCCGCCGTGGTCATATCTCTTTTCTGACACGGCAAGAAAGGACGCGACATGCAAATCATCCTGCATAACGACGACACGCTGCACGGATTCGAAGCCGGGCAGGCCTTTGCCGAAGAGGTGTTGGAGGCGGCCTTGCACGGGATGGGCGAGCGGCTGACGCGGGTGGATGTCTGGGTGTCGGACGAAAACGGCCCCAAGGGCGGACCCGAGAACAAGAAATGCTCGATCGAGGCCCATCCGCGCGGCCGCAAGCCGGTGGGGGTGACGGCGCATGGCGCGGATATCCCCGCAGCGATCCGCGCGGCCGCGAAGAAGCTCGCCCGGGTGCTGGAAAAGGACCTGGCCCCGGCGCACCGCAAATAGACGAATAGAAAGGCAAGACCCCGCGGCCGGCACCGCGGGGTTTCGTTTTCACAGGGTGGGCAATCCGCCCGCCGTCTGTGTTCGACGTCTGTTCAGGCTCAGTCCACCAGCGCGAGACTGCCGGCGGACTGGCGCCCGTCGCGACCGCTTTCGAGCTCGTATTCGACCTTCTGATTGTCGGCAAGCCCGGTGAGGCCCGCGCGCTCAACGGCGGAAATGTGGACGAAAACGTCCTTTCCGCCCGCGTCAGGCTCGATGAAGCCGAATCCCTTGGTGGTGTTGAACCATTTTACGGTGCCAGTGGCCATATCCGTATCTCCTGTCATGGTGCCGCCCGCGGGATGCGGCGGCCTGGTCGCGCAGTCCGGTCTCGTAGTCTGACTGCTGTAACAGGAGACGGGAGGTAGATCTGTCGTACCCGCCCCACATGGGGGCTGGCGGAGAAGATTGCAAGGACTTTTTTCCCGACGCCTATTCGTCGATCAGTTTCAGCTCGCCGGCTGACTGGCGCCCGTCGCGCCCGTCGATCATCTCGTATTCGATCTTCTGATTGTCGGCGAGCCCCGTAAGGCCGGCGCGCTCGACGGCGGAAATATGCACGAAAACGTCCTTTCCGCCCGCTTCCGGCTCGATGAATCCGTATCCCTTGGTGGTGTTGAACCATTTGACGGTGCCTCTGGCCATGCCGCCCTCCTCTTCGTCGTCGCTCTGTCGTCGGTGACCCGCGCGGCCGAGCCGGCGGGGTGTGCAGCCGGTCTTGTCAGCGGCTGCCCCCATGATCCCACGGATGACCCGAAGGTGCGAGGCGGTCGTGCAGTCTGGCCTTGTTCACCCGCTCAGCCTGCGGCGAAACGCGCGAAAAATCAAGGGGAGCGGGATGTGCGCCACGGTTTGGCGCGCGGGCGGGCCGCTGCCCGCGCCCTTTCAGGCCTTGTGCCGCCGCAGAAGGCGGTCCAGCGAGAGCGGGCCGGCACCCTTGAACACCAGCACCAGCAGCGGCAGGATCCACAGCAGGCGCTGGTCGAGGATCACGCTGTCCGGGGCGGCGTCGAACCAGCGCCCGACCGCCTCGGGCTCCCCGATCAGCCCGTGGCCGTAAAGGTCGGTCAGGCTCTGCACGACGATGAAGCCGATCATGCCCAGCGCGGCGAGGCGGGTGAAGAGCCCGGCGACGATCAGCACCGGCAGGGCCAGTTCGACCCAGGTCCCGGCAAGCACCACCAGGTAATGCCAGGCGCCCAACGCGCCGATATCGTAACCGGCGACCTCGATCGCCCGGGGAAAGATCTGGAAATAGGCGCCGGCGGCCGGTCTGAAGAGGCCGAGCCAGCCGTCGCCGATCTTGGTCAGGGCCGAATTGAGGAAATAGACCAGCAGCACGGCGGCGAAGGCAAGGCGTGCGAGCGTGGGCAGAGCGCAGGAGGCGCGGGCCTCCAGGCGGGAAAATACGGCGTCATGCAGTCGCAGAAGGTGGGTCATCCGGGGCCTCGTCCGTGTGAATATCGGTGATCGCTTCGCCGCCGATCAAGAGGCCGAGCGTCGCGGTCAGGTCGAAGTCGCGCGCCACCGTCCGGGCCTTGCCAAGCGCGGCGCCGAAGCTCGTGCCGCTCTGGAGCGCCTCGACGAAATCGGCGCCGCCCGGGGCCAGCAGGTGCGGGCGGGGGTCGTAGTCGGTGCGGGTGACGAGCACGTCCTGGGCCTCGCCCGGCGGCTGGGGCGCGCCCGCCTCGGTGTTGAAGCGCCAGATGCCGTGGACCGGCCAGGGCGAGCGGATCACCCGCAAACTGGGCGCAAGGGTGAGCCGCGCGCCCATCAGCGCCTCCGGCGCCAGCGCCTGCAGCCTGGCGGGATCGGCGGGCGCGGTATCGGCGGCGTGGAAGCTCTCGCGGATCGCCTGTTCCAGCCGGGCCACATCGGGCAGGTAGCCGAGGCTGGCGGCGGGCTTGAAGCCGCGCAGGAAACGCGGGAAATCGGCGCCATAGAGGGCGAGGATCGGGCTTGTGGGCGGGTACCGGCGCAGGAAGACCCCGGCCATGCCTTTGAAAAAGGCATCGCCCACCAGCCTGCGCACCACCGGAAAGGCGACTTCCAGCGCCTCGGTCAGGCTGACGGCGACATTGTTGCGGTAAACATCGAAGCGCTTGCCCGCCGGAGCGCCCTCCGCGTCCACGAGACCCGCAGGCACCGGGGCTTCCGGATCCATCAGCGCGGCGCGAAATGCGGTCTGATCCACGCTCATGTGACCGCCTCCCGCAGGCTTCGCGCGGCCCGGGCAGCCTCGCTCTCCAGCACCGGCCATTCGGGCACGTCCGCATCCCATTCGATCAGGGTCGGGCGCGGGCCGGCGCGGGCGATGGTGTAGTCGAAGAGCGCCCAGACCGCGCCCGCGACCCTGTGGCCGTGATCGTCGATCAGCAGCGGGCGGCCGTGCTCGTCCACGTCTTCGGCGTGCCCTCCCAGGTGGATTTCGCGCACCAGATCGAGCGGGAAGGCGTCGATATAGCCCTGCGGGGTGAAGTCGAGATTGGTCGCGGAGACGAAGACATTGTTCACGTCCAGCAGCAGGGCGCAGCCGGTGCGCCGGGCGATTTCGCGCAGGAAATCGGGCTCGGCCCATGTGCTTTCGGCGAAAACGAGGTAGGCGGAGGGGTTTTCCAGCATCATGCGCCGGCCGAGCGCCTCCTGCACCTCGTCGATATGGTCGGCGACGCGCTGCAAGGTGGCATTGGTATAGGGCAGCGGCAGGAGGTCGTTGAGATAGGCGCCCGCATGGGTGGACCAGGCGAGATGCTCAGAAAAGGCGGCGGGCCTGAGCCAGTCGTTGAGCCGGGCCAGCCGCGCCAGGTGGCCCCGGTCAAGCCGCCCCTCGCCGCCGATCGAGAGCCCGACCCCGTGCAGGGATATCGGCAGGCGCTCGGCGAGGTGGCCGAGCTGGGCGACCATGCGCCCGCCTTCGCCCATGTAATTCTCGGCATGTATCTCGAGAAAGCCGACACTGCCGGGATCCGCCATGATCTCGGAGAAATGCCGGGGCTTGTAGCCGACCCCGGCAGCGATTGGCAGGGCGAAGTCGGACCTGTGCGCGGCGTCGGGCATCGGGATTCCTCGTATTCTCCCGGCCGGCAGATGCGGCCGGGAGGTGTCAGTCCGGGGGATCAGCCGGGCAGATCGCGCTCCAGAGGCTCGAGGCTGCCCATACGGGGCGTGCCGTCGGACATGGGCGGCAGTTCCATGGTCTCGCAGGTGCCGGCAGGTACGGCCTTGAAGGCATTGCCCTGGTAATCGACGGTGGAGGAACCGGCGCAGGTGGTACCGGGCCCGGCCTTGCAGTCGTTCTCCCCGGCCAGTGCGACGCCATAGCACTTCTCCATATGGCTACCTGCAGTGGCGGCGGTGGTCCCGAGGGAAACGGCGGCGGCAACGGCGCCAGCGACGGCGAGGGTCTTGGTGTGGTATGGCATGTGATTTCCTTTCACGTCCGGAATGGTCCATCGCGCAAGCGATGGGGGAGTGCTAGCGAGGGCGCGGGTAACATTCCACTAACAGGAGCGTGTATGACGCTCCTGTGATGGAAGGTGAGCCGCACGATCCGCGAGATTCCGGTCTGAATAGCGTTGAAAAGTAAGGAAACCCGCACTTGTCGGGGCCGGGCCTGATGCTAACGTGGGGGCGCATGCAAAATGCATTTGAACGCAATACTCAGGAGAGAAAATATGTTCACACGTATTCTGATCATTGTCACCCTGGTTCTGGGGATGGGCATGGGCGCGGTATCCGCAGGCGAGCGCGGCAAGCCGATTCCGATAAAGCGGCTGCCGGGGCCGCTCAGGGCGGCCATTTTGGAAGTGCTCGAGGGCCAGGGGATCAAGCCGAGCGGCAGGGTGGTCTATGCCTCAGACGGCACCGCGAAATGCCCCAGCAATTGCAACGATTCCTCCGGGGGCGGTTACTGCTTTTGCAGCCCGGACAGCGAAGGGAAGTGCCCCAGCGGGACCGAAAAGGCCGGATCGCCCGGGGATGAATACTGCAGGGTGTCCATGCCCAAGGGGGTCAGCGACACGGGGGTAGTCTACGGCGGCAACCTGCCGAGCAAGGTCACGATCGAGTGGTGAGCCGGCCTGTTTGCGCTGCGATACCGGCACATGGCTGACGAAGAGAAATCGAGCCCCGTCCGGCGACGAACCGGGCGGGGCTTCTGAAGGATCGGGGCCGGGCGGCCCGGTTCAGGCGGCGCCGGCGCGGGCGAGGTCGGGCGGGGTGGCCTCGGCGGCGAGGCTTTCCACCACCTCGGCGAGCGGCAGGGTACGGGTCTGCTTCTCGCCCAGCCGGCGGAGCGTCACGGTGCCCTCTTCCACCTCGCGCGCGCCCACGGCGAGGATCACCGGCACCTTGGAGAGCGAGTGTTCGCGCACCTTGTAATTGATCTTCTCGTTGCGCAGGTCGGCCTCGGCGCGAATGCCGGCCGCGCTGAGCCGCCGGGCTACTTCCTCGGCCCAACCATTGGCGTCGGTCACGATCGAGGCCACCACCACCTGGCGCGGGGCGAGCCAGAAGGGCAGCTTGCCGGCGAAGCTCTCGATCAGGATGCCGATGAAGCGCTCGAAACTGCCGAGCGTCGCGCGGTGCAGCATGACCGGGCGATGCCTGGCGCCGTCCTCGCCGATATAGGTGGCATCCAGCCGCTCGGGCAGCACGAAATCCACCTGCAGCGTGCCGCATTGCCAGTCGCGCCCGATCGCGTCGGTCAGCACGAATTCGAGCTTGGGGCCGTAAAAGGCGCCCTCGCCCGGATTGAGCCCCGGCTCGATCCCGGCGGCGCGAGTGGCGGCCAGGAGCGCGCTTTCGGACTTGTCCCAGACCTCGTCGGAGCCCGCGCGCGTCTCGGGCCGGTCGGAGAACAGCACCTTGAACTCGGCAAAGCCGAGATCGCGGTAGATCTGCGACAGGAAGTCGATGAAACGCGCGGTCTCGCTCTCGATCTGCGCCTCGGTGCAGAAGATATGCGCGTCATCCTGGGTAAAGCCGCGAACCCGCATGATCCCGTGCAGGGCGCCGGAGGGCTCGTAGCGGTTGCACGAGCCGAATTCGGCCATCCTCAGCGGCAGGTCGCGGTAACTCTTGAGCCCCTGGTTGAAGATCTGCACATGGCAGGGGCAGTTCATGGGCTTGAGCGCATTGACCGACTTTTCGCGCGCATGTTCCTCGTCCACCTCGACGATGAACATGTGCTCCTGGTATTTCTCCCAGTGCCCCGAAGCCTCCCACAGCCTACGGTCCACCACCTGGGGGGTGTTGACCTCCACATAACCGCCGCGGGTCTGCATCCGGCGCATGTAATCCTGCAACGTGGTATAGATGCGCCAGCCATTGGGGTGCCAGAAGACCTGGCCGGGCGCTTCCTCCTGCATGTGAAACAGGTCCATCTCCCGGCCCAGCTTGCGGTGGTCGCGCTTGGCGGCCTCCTCCAGCATGGTCAGGTGCTTTTTCAGCTCCTGGCGGTTGCGAAACGCCACCCCGTAAATGCGCTGGAGCATCGGTCGGCTCGAATCGCCGCGCCAATAGGCCCCGGCCACGCTCATCAGCCTGAAGGCATCCGCCGGCACCAGCCCGGTATGCTGCAGGTGCGGGCCGCGGCACAGGTCCTGCCAGTGGCCATGCCAATACATGCGGATCGGCTCGCCCTCAGGGATCGCCTCGACCAGCTCGACCTTGTAGGGCTCGCCGTTTTCCTCGTAATGGCTGAGGGCGCGCTCGCGCTCCCAAAGCTCGGTGCGCACCGGATCGCGGGCGTTGATGATCTCCTTCATCTTCGCTTCGATCGCGCCGAGGTCCTCGGGGGTGAAGGGCTCTTCGCGGTCGAAATCGTAATAGAAGCCGTGCTCGATCACCGGGCCGATGGTCACCTTCACATCCGGCCAAAGCTCCTGCACCGCCCGCGCCATGATATGGGCGGCGTCATGGCGGATCAGCTCCAGCGCCTGCGCCTCGTCCTTCATGGTGTGAATGGCGATGGTCGCATCCTCGCCGATCGACCATTGCAGGTCCCAGTGGCGGCCGTTGACCGTGGCGCTGATCGCCTTCTTGCGGAGCGAATTGGAGATATCGGCAGCCACCTCGGCAGGCGTCACCCCGGCCTGGTACTGGCGCGCGTTACCGTCGGGAAATGTCAGGGAAATGGTGGCCACGGGCCGCTCTCCTCGTCGTTCTGGCGCCTACGAAACGCCCGGTTGCGGGTATGGTTCGCGCCCTTTTGACGCCGGGGGGCGGGCAAGTCAAGGGACGCAGTTGCGGCAGAGATCTGCCCTGCCGGGTTCACCGGCCTTGACCATCGCCCCAAACAGACCCAGAACCGAAGCTGATCGGAAATGGAGGATGCCGTGGCGAAGGTGAAGACGAAGAGCGGGCGCGTGCTGGCTTATGAGCGCCTTGCGGGCCGGTCGCCGGGGGTGGTTTTCCTCGGCGGCTTCATGTCCGACATGCAGGGCACCAAGGCGCTGGCGCTCGAGACCTGGGCGCGCGCCGAGGGACGGGCCTTTCTGCGCTTCGACTATTCCGGGCATGGCGAGAGCGCGGGCGCCTTCACCGAGGGCTGCATCGGCGACTGGGCGGAGGATGCGCGCGCGGTGATCGAAGCCCTGACCGAGGGGCCGCAGGTGCTGGTGGGCTCGTCCATGGGCGGCTGGATCGCGGCGCTGATGAGCCGCCGGATCCCCGAGCGCATCGCCGGGATCGTCGGCATCGCCGCCGCGCCGGACTTTACCGAAGACAGCATGTGGGCGGGCTTCTCCGAGGCCCAGCGCGCCCGGCTCATGGGCGAGGGGCTCGTGCACCTGCCCTCCGATTACGGCAATCCCTACCCGATCACCCGCCGGCTGATCGAGGAAGGACGCCGGCACCTGGTGCTGCGCACGCCGCTGGAGATGGCCTTCCCGGTACGCCTGCTGCAGGGCGAGGCCGACCGCGATGTGGACATGGAGGTAGCGCTGAAACTGTTTCGCCATATCGAGGGCGGGGATGTGCGCCTGACCGTCGTCAAGGGCGCCGATCACAGCTTTTCCAGCCCCGAATGCCTGGCCCTGATCGCCGATAGCGTGGCGGAGGTCTGCCGCCTAAGCGAGGCGCGGGGATGATCGAGCCGGTCGTCTTCCTGCCCGGACTGATGTGCGACGCGCGGGTTTTTCTGCCCCAGGTCAGCGATCTTTCGCGCGACTACCCGGTGCAGGTCGCCCAGTACGGCAATGCGGACAACATTCGCCAGATGGCCATGCAGGTACTGGACAACGCGCCCGACCGCTTTGCCCTGGCCGGCCATTCCATGGGCGGGATCGTGGCCATGGAAGTGCTGCGCCGCGCCCCGGAGCGGGTGACGCGGATCGCCCTCCTGTCCACCTCGCCACTTGCCGAAACCCCGGCCGAAGCCGCCTGGCGCGAGCCGCTGATCGCGCGGGCGCGGGCCGGGCTGCTGGAAGAGGTGATCGGCGAGACGCTGACAGCGGACAACCTGGCCCCCGGCCCCCAGCGCGCGACCCTCATGCGTCTGCTTCGGGACATGGCCCTGGGGCTCGGAGCCGAGACCTATATACGCCAGTCGCGTGCCCTGCAGCGACGCCGGGACGCGCAGAGCGTGCTGCTCTCGACCCGGAGCGCGGCATTGATCCTGTGCGGCCGACATGACCGGCTCACCCCGGTCAGACGCCACGAGGCCATGGCCGAGATGGTGGCGCATTCCGAGCTTGTAGTGCTGGAAGCCGCCGGACACCTGCCGATGCTGGAAGCCGCCGACGAGGTCAACGCGGCGCTGCGAAGCTGGATGGCCCGGCCCCTGATGCTGCGCTGATTGCAAAAGCCGGCACCGGGCCGGACCGCAGGCAAGCCGGAAAGCCGAACCGCCGGGGAACTTGTGAAAACATGAAGGGGCAGAGATATGGAGTGGCGCGAGGAGGGGGTGCTGCTGGCAACGCGCAAACATGGCGAGGCTTCCCTGATCATCGACGTCTTTACGGAAGCTCACGGGCGCCATGCGGGTATGGTGCGTGGCGGGGTGTCGCGCAGGATCGCCCCGCTGTTGCAGCCAGGCGCGCAGCTGGACCTGACTTGGCGAGCGCGTCTGCCCGAGCATCTGGGGGCGTTTCGGGTGGAGCCGGTCAAGGGCCGGGCCGGGGCGGTGATGGGCGATGCGCTGACCTTGGCGGGGCTGAACGCGATCTGTGCGCTGCTGGTCTTTGCCCTGCCCGAGCGGGAGGCGCATCCGCGGCTGTACCGGCGCACCGTCTCCATGCTGGACCTGCTGGGCACCAGCCCCGTCTGGCCGGTGGCCTATCTGAAATGGGAGCTGGCCCTGCTGGAAGATCTGGGCTTCGGCCTTGATCTGAGCACCTGCGCGGTAACCGGCAGCCGGGAGGATCTGGCCTATGTGAGCCCGAAAAGCGGGCGGGCGGTTTCGGCCGAAGCGGCGGGCGAATGGGCCGACCGGCTGCTGCCGCTGCCGCCGGAATTGCTGGGTGCGGGGACAGGCGAGGCGGGCAATGTGGCCGCCGGGCTCAGCACCACCGGTTACTTCCTCACCCATCGGCTGGCGGCAAGCCACGGCAACCGCCCGCTGCCGGAGGCGCGGGCGCGGCTGGTGGACCGACTTGCCCGCTGGGGCGGGTAATCAGGCCAGCAGGCGGCGGGCGATGACCTGGGCCTGGATCTCGGCGGCGCCTTCGAAGATGTTGAGGATGCGCGCATCGCACAGGATGCGGCTGATCTGATATTCGAGCGCGAATCCGTTGCCGCCGTGGATCTGCAGGGCGTTGTCGGCCGCCGCCCAGGCGACGCGGGCGCCGAGCAGCTTGGCCATGCCCGCTTCGAGGTCGCAGCGGCGGTCGTGGTCCTTTTCCCAAGCAGCGAAATAGGTGAGCTGGCGCGCCACCATGATTTCCACCGCCATCATGGCGAGCTTGTCGGCAACGCGGGGGAATTCGATCAGCGCCTTGCCGAACTGCTTGCGCTCGAGCGCGTATTGCATGCCCACCTCCAGCGCGTTCTGCGCCACGCCAATGGCGCGCGCGGCGGTCTGGATGCGGGCGGCCTCGAAGGTCTGCATCAGCTGCTTGAAGCCCTGCCCGGTGGCGCCGCCCAGCAGGTTCTCGCCCGCCACGCGGAAGCCGTCGAAGCTGAGCTCGTATTCCTTCATCCCGCGATAGCCAAGTACGCCGATTTCGGTGCCGGTCATGCCGGGGCTCGGGAAGGGGTCGGTCTCGTCGCCCGGCTGCTTTTCGGCGAGAAACATCGACAGCCCGCGCCAGTCGCCGCTCGCCGGGTCGGTGCGCGCAAGCAGCGTCATCACATGGGCGCGGGCGGCGTGGGTGATCCAGGTCTTGTTGCCGGTGATCACCCAGTCGTCGCCGTCGCGGCTGGCGCGGGTCCTCAGCGCGCCGAGGTCGGAGCCGGTATTGGGCTCGGTAAAGACCGCCGTGGGCAGGATCTCGCCCGAGGCGATCTTGGGCAGCCAGTGCGCCTTTTGCGCATCCGTCCCGCCGCCAAGGATCAGTTCGGCGGCGATCTCGGAGCGGGTGCCGAGGCTGCCCACCCCGATATAGCCGCGGCTGAGCTCTTCGCTCACCACCACCATCGAGGCCTTGGTGAGGCCGAAGCCGCCGAATTCTTCGGGGATGGTGAGGCCGAACACCCCCATTTCCGCAAGCTCGCCGATCACCTCCAGCGGGATCAGTTCGTCCTTCAGGTGCCAGTCATGGGCATGGGGGGCGATGCGCTCGTCGGCATAGCGGCGGAACTGCTCGCGGATCATCTCGAGCTCGTCGTCCAGTCCCGTTGCGCCAAAGGTGGCGTGGCCGGCATTGTCCTGCATCAGGGCGACGAGGCGGGCGCGGGCGGCGGTGCTGTTGCCGCGCGCCATCAGCGCCTGCACTTCGGGCGCCTGAAAGCCTGCCAGCGCGTCCCGGCCGAGGCCGAGATCGGCGAGGCGGGCGAATTCACCCTGGTTCATCGGGATCCCGCCGGCCAGATGGTGGAGATACTCGCCAAAGGCGATCTGAAGGATCAGGCTTTCCATCTCGCCAAAGCTTCCGGCCTCTTGCAGACGCTCCGCCCAGGCCTGCATCTGCTCGAGCGCCTGCACATAGGTTGCCATCCAGGCGAGCCCATGCACGGCGTGCTGGTGGCGCTCGAGCAGCGCCGCGCTGATGCGTCCGTCCTCGCTAGTCATGGCCTGTACCGCCCCGCGCGCCTTTTGCAAGAGCGCCTGTGCGACGGGCAGAGCGGCCTTGGTCTGGTTGGTCAGGTTGTCTAGAAGGGGCATGGCGGGCCTCGTTTTCGATGTCCGCCCCGGTTTACGCGATTGCGCAGTTGCAGCGCAATAAAAATTCGCTTGGCAGGTTGGTTTTGCACGAAAATGACGCGGGGGAGGGCGCGTGCAGGAGCTATGGCAGACAGGCGCGCCGGTGATGGCGCTGACCTTTGCGGTGACGCTGGCGGCAGGCTTCGTCAAGGGCGCGGTGGGCTTTGGCCTGCCGATGATCATGATGGCGGGGCTCGCGGCCTTTCTGCCGCCCGAGAAGGTGCTGGCGGCGGTGATCCTGCCGACCCTGGTCACCAATCTGTGGCTGGCTCTGCAGCGCGGCCTGGGCGAGACCATGCGCATTGCCTGGGGGTTTCGTTTCTATATAGGCGTGATGCTGGCCTTTCTGGTGCTGAGCGCCGGGCTGATGCGGGCGATACGACCCGAGACCGTGCAGATAATTGTTGGCGTACCTATTATCTTTTTTGCGCTAATTCAACTGCTTGGAGTGAGATTCCGCCTCGGCGGGCGGGCCCGCCTTCCGGTGGAGGCGACCGTGGCGGCGCTGGCCGGTTTCGTCGGCGGGATGTCCGGCATCTGGGGACCGCCGCTGGTAACCTACCTGACCGCGCGCGACACCCCGAAACGTGAGCAGATGCGCCTGCAGGGGGTGGTCTATGCGGTAGCCTCGGTGGCGCTCCTGCTGGCCCATCTGCGCTCGGGCGTGCTCGGCCGCGCGACCCTGCCGCTCTCGGTCCTGGCACTGGCGCCGGCGCTGGCGGGGATGTGGCTGGGCGCGCGCTGGCATGAGCGCCTGCCGCAGGCGAGTTTTCGCCGCCTGACGCTGGTGATATTGCTGCTTGCGGGCATGAACCTGGTGCGCCGGGCGCTTGCCGGCTGATTGCTGCGATGCAGCGGGGGGCGTGCGCGCCCCCGCCCGCCCCCGCCTGCGCGTCAGCCAATTGCCGCGGCGCGCACGTCTTCGTCGATATGGGCGAGATATTGCTCAAAGTTCTCGGCAAACATGCCCACCAACCGCGCCGCCTGGGCGTCATAGGCCTCGGGGTCTTCCCAGGTCGCGCGCGGGTCGAGCAGGGTCGCGTCCACCCCGGACACGGTGACCGGCACGTCGAAGCCGAAATTGGCATCCTTGCGGAAGGTTGCGTCATTAAGCGAGCCGTCGAGCGCCGCGCTCAGGAGTGCGCGGGTGGCCTTGATCGGCATCCGCGAGCCGGTGCCGTAGGCGCCACCGGTCCAGCCGGTATTGACCAGCCAGCAGGTGGCGCCGTGGCGGGCGATCTTGTCGCGCAGAAGCGCGCCATAGACCTCGGGCCGGCGCGGCATGAAGGGCGCGCCGAAGCAGGTCGAGAAGGTGGGCTGCGGCTCGGTCACCCCGCGCTCGGTGCCGGCGACCTTGGCGGTGAAGCCCGAGAGGAAGTGGTACATGGCCTGGGCAGGCGTGAGGCGCGCGATCGGCGGAAGCACGCCGAAGCTGTCGCAGGTGAGCATGATCACGTTTTTCGGATGCCCCCCGAGCCCGGTCTCGGAAGCGTTCGAGATGTAATGCAGCGGATAGGCGCAGCGCATGTTTGCGGTGAGGCTGTCGTCTTCGAAATCGAGCACGCGGGTTTCTTCGTCCCAGACCATGTTTTCGACGATGGTGGCGAACTTGCCGGTGGTGGCGTAGATCTCGGGCTCGGCCTCGGGCGAGAGGCTGATGGTCTTGGCGTAGCAGCCGCCCTCGAAATTGAAGGTGCCGCGCTCGGACCAGCCGTGCTCGTCATCGCCGATCAGCACCCGCGAGGGGTCGGCGCTGAGCGTGGTCTTGCCGGTGCCCGACAGGCCGAAGAAGACGGCGGTATCGACCGGATTTCCCGGAGCGTGGTTGGCCGAGCAATGCATCGCCATGATGCCCTTGCCGGGCAGGATGTAGTTGAGCAGGGTGAAGATCGACTTCTTGTTCTCGCCTGCATATTCGGTGCCGCCGACGAGGATCAGCTTCTTCTGGAAATTCAGGGCGATGACGGTCTCGGACCGACAGCCGTGGCGGGCGGGATCGGCCTTGAAGGAAGGCGCGTTGATCAGGGTGAATTCGGGGGTAAAGCCGTCGAGCTCCGCGCGCGCGGGCCGGCGCAGCATGGTGCGGTTGAACAGCGCGTGCCAGGCAAGCTCGGTGATCATGCGCACGTCCAGCCGGTGCTCCGGGTCGGCGCCGGCATAAAGGTCCTCGACGAACACGTCGCGCCCCTTCAGATGGGCGAGCATGTCCGCATGCAGCCGGTCAAAGGCCGCGGGCTCCATCGGCGGGTTGTTTTCCCACCAGATCGTGTCTTCCACATCCGGAGTGCGGACCACGAACTTGTCCTTCGGCGAGCGCCCGGTATGCTGGCCGGTCGCCACCAGCAGCGTGCCGCCATTACCCAGGTGCCCCTCGCCGCGCCGGAGCGCGTGCTCCATCAGGTCGGGCTCCAGCAGGTTGTAATAGATGTGGCCGAGCCCCTCGATCCCCTGGTCTTCGAGCTTCAGGGCGGGGTTCACGCGTCCGGTTTCCATGCTTCTTTCCTCGGGCTGGATGCGATTGTATGCGCTTGGCTTCGCTATAGCACTTCGCCGGTGCTTGTTAAGGGGCTGTTTGGCGCGTTAGCGATACCACGCCCATGTTTGCGCAATCAGGGCGGAGAATCGGGCGCGCGACTGGAAAAATCCGCCCGATGTGAGACATATTAGCCATTATTTACCCTTTTTGTTCTTGGATGAGGGTGGATGAAGGGGTGATTCGTACAAAAATGTTGATTTTTTGCAGCGGAGACGGAACAATGCCGGAAAACAACGAAAAAATGAGCAGTAAAAGGAACCTCACATGTCGAGGATAGCGTTGGTGGACGACGACAGGAATATCCTGACGTCGGTGTCGATGACTCTGGAGGCCGAGGGCTTCGAGGTCGAGACCTATAATGACGGGCAGACGGCGCTGGCCGCCTTTTCCAACCGGATGCCGGACATGGCGGTGCTGGACATCAAGATGCCGCGCATGGACGGGATGGATCTGCTGCAGCGCCTGCGCCAGAAGACCGCGAACCTGCCGGTGATCTTCCTCACCTCCAAGGATGACGAGATCGACGAGGTGCTGGGCCTGCGCATGGGGGCGGACGATTATGTGAAGAAGCCGTTTTCCCAGCGCCTGCTGGTCGAGCGCATCCGCGCACTCCTGCGCCGGCAGGAGGCGATTGCTTCCGACAGCACCGATGCGCCGGAGGAAAAGGCGATCATGGAGCGCGGGCATCTGACCATGGACCCGCTGCGCCACGCGGTCACCTGGAAGGGCAAGGACGTCTCGCTCACCGTGACCGAATTCCTGCTGCTGCAGGCACTGGCCCAGCGGCCCGGCTTCGTCAAGAGCCGCGACCAGCTGATGGACGTGGCCTATGACGATCAGGTATATGTGGACGACCGGACGATCGACAGCCATATCAAGCGCCTGCGCAAGAAGATGCGCGCGGTCGATCCGGACTTCTCGGCAATCGAAACCCTGTATGGCATCGGCTATCGCTACAACGAGGAATAGCGGGCAGACGGCAGACAGGCATCTCGCCAGGGGGGTGAACGTGCGGGATACGAGGCAGACGGAAGATACCGGCTCGGAAGTGGTTCTGGGCGAGGATTGGGTTTCCGGTTCGCCCGACGGAGATCAGGAACTGCAGGCGCGCCGGTCGCGGCGCGGCTTCATCTCCATCAACCGTTCGCCGCTGGCACGCAAGATCATCACCTTCAACCTGCTCGGACTGATCGTGCTGGTGGCCGGGGTGCTGTATCTCAACCCGTTCCGCGATTCACTGGTGTTCCAGCACGAGCGTGGGCTGCTCGCCGAAGCCGAACTGATTGCCGATGTGTTCGAAGTGGCCGTATCCGGCAGCGACAACAGCAGTGCTGGCCTGCCGGATGCCGCGCACGTACGCGAGATCCTCGCCACGCTGGACCTGCGCGACGGCAGCGAGATCTTCGTCTTTGATCGGAGCGGCGGAATGATCGCCGGAACCACCGGCATGGCGCGCCGCCCCCTGCCGCCGGTGGAAGGGCTGGAATGGCAGGAGCGCACCAATCTGATCACCGGCTGGCTGAACCGGGTCTGGGAAAAGGCCGCCGGACTGAACGCAGCGGTGGAAGAGGGTGGAAACCCCACCTTCAGCCTGGAGGAAAGGGCCCGCTCCCTGGTTCCCGCCGCGATTGCCGGCAGCACCCTGATCGACAATGGACAGCGCCCCGATGGCAGCACCCTGTTCACCGTGGCCACGCCGGTAGTGGTGGCGGGAGCGCCCGTGGGCGCCGTAGTCGCGGTCTCGGCAGACGGGGCGCTTGACGACCTCGTGCGCAGCGAACGCGAACAGGTGCTGCAGATGTTCGTCATCGCCATCCTGGTGTCCATCGGCCTGAGTCTGCTGCTGGCCTCGACCATCGCGAACCCGCTCTCTGACCTCGCCGCGGCGGCGGAGATCGGACGCGACAGGAATGCCGGCAAGGTCACTCCGGGCCGGGTGCGCATCCCGGACCTGGCCGGGCGCCCGGATGAGATCGGTCGCCTTTCCTCCGCTCTGCGCGGCATGGTCAACGCACTCTACGACCGGATCGACGCCAACGAGCAATTCGCCGCCGACGTCGCCCACGAGATCAAGAATCCTCTCGCCTCCCTGCGCTCGGCGGTGGGCACGCTCCGGCTGGCCACGCGCGAGGACCAGCGCGAGAAACTGCTCGATGTGATCGAGCATGACGTGCGCCGGCTGGACCGGCTGGTGAGCGACATTTCCAATGCCTCCCGGCTCGACAGCGAACTGGTCAAGGAGGACGAGGAGCCCTTCGATCTTCTGAAGATGCTGCGCAACCTCACCGACTATCTCGGAGAGGAAGCTGCCCGCAAGGAAGTGGATTTCATCACCGACCTGCCGGCAGATCCCATCATCATCAACGGGCTGGAAGCCCGTCTCGCGCAGGTATTCGTCAATCTGATCACCAATGCGCTCTCCTTCTGCGAGGAGGGGGATGCGATCCGCGTCTGGGCGCGCCAGCGCGACAACCGGGTGCTGGTGGTGGTCGAGGATACCGGCCCGGGCATCCCGGAGGGCGCGCTGACCAAGATCTTCAAGCGCTTCTACAGCGAGCGGCCGGAGAACCAGTTCGGCAACAATTCCGGGCTGGGCCTGGCAATCTCGAAACAGATCGTCGAGGCTCATGGCGGCGTGATCTGGGCAGAAAACATCCGCCCGACCGATGCCGATATCACCTCGGAGCCTCTGGGCGCGCGCTTCGTCGTGGGCTTGCCCGTGTGAGCGCGCCAGCGCCGGAAAAGCCGGAGGAGCGGGAGAGCTGGCACGCAAGCAGTGTGGCTTTCGACGGGCGCGCGATAATGATCCGCGGACCATCGGGTAGCGGAAAGTCAGGGCTGGCGCTGGAACTGATCGCCTTGGGAGCCGAACTGGTGGCCGATGACCTGACTCGCCTGGAGCGGGTGGAAGGACGCCTGTTCGCCCTGGCCCCTCCTCGCCTGCAGGGGGTGATCGAGGCACGCGGGATAGGGCTCATCTGCGCGCCCTTCCGCCCCCGCGCCGAGCTTTCCCTGCTGATCGAGATGGAGCGCGTGACGCAGGAGCGCCTCCCGCCGGTTCGCACGACCCGGCTCCTGGGAGTCGCGGTGGAAACCATATACAGGGTGGAGGCTGCGCATTTTCCCGCGGCGGTCAGACAATTGGTGCTCTGCGGACGATATCGATGAAGGGAAGATGGGCGAAAACAGCGCGCAAAAGGTCATCATCGTCACCGGGCCCTCGGGCGCCGGCCGCTCCACCGCGATTGCGGCGCTCGAAGACATGGGCCACGAGGTGATCGACAACATGCCGCTGAGCCTGATCCCGCGCCTGCTGGCCGGCAACCCGATGGAGCGGCCGCTGGCGCTGGGAATCGATGCGCGCAACCGGGATTTCTCGCCCGCCCAGGTGCTGGCGCTGATCGAGGATCTGAGCGCGAATTCCCCGGCAAGTGTCGAACTGCTCTACCTCGAATGCCAGCCCCAGGTACTGCTGCAGCGGTTCTCCGAGACACGCCGGCGCCACCCGCTGGCGCCCGCCGGCAGCCCGTCGGAGGGCATTGCCGAAGAGATGGCGCTGATGGAGCCGCTGCGCATGCGCGCCGACATCCTGGTGGACACCAGCGCACTGAGCCCGCATGACCTGCGCGAGGAATTGCGCACCCGGCTGATGCGCGAGGGCGGCACCGGTCTGGCGGTGACGGTGCAGTCGTTTTCGTTCAAGCGCGGGATGCCGCGTGGCCTAGACATGGTGTTCGACGTGCGCTTCCTGCGCAACCCGCATTGGGAACCGGCGCTGCGCCCCCTGACCGGGCTGGAGCCCCCCGTCGCCGCCCATATCCAAGCCGACCCGATGATGGAAACCTTCTGGGCGCATCTGCTCGGGATGATGCAGGACTTGCTGCCTGCCTTCGAGAAGGAGGGCAAGTCGCATCTCTCGATCGGTATCGGCTGCACCGGCGGGCAGCATCGCAGCGTTCATGTGGCGGAAAAACTGGGCAAGGCCCTTGCGGAGCAGGGCTGGCAGGTGTCAACTAGGCACCGGGAACTCTCGCGGCGCGCCCGTTCCGGGGCGAGCCACAGCAAACGGGATGGAAGCGCGTGATTGGCATCGTGATCGTCGCTCATGGCGGGCTGGCCAAGGAATACCTGTTGGCGGTGGAACATGTGGTGGGCAAGCAGCACGGAATCCGCGCGATCGCCATCGCCGCCGATTGCGACCGGGCCGCCAAGCGCGCCGAGATCGTCGAGGCCGCCGATGACGTGGATCAGGGCGACGGTGTCGTCCTGGTGACCGACATGTTCGGCGGCAGCCCTTCGAACCTCTCCCTGCCCGCCTGTTGCAAGCAGAACCGCAGGATCCTCTATGGCGCCAACCTGCCGATGCTGGTCAAGCTGGCGAAATCGCGCCACAAGAGCGTGGAGGCGGCAACCCGAGCGGCAATGGATGCCGGGCGCAAGTACATCAATTGCATCGATGGATGCCAGGAGAGCCGGAATTGAGCGAAAATCTGGTCATGACCCTTGAAATCATTAACGAAAAGGGGCTGCACGCCCGCGCCTCGGCGAAATTCGTCGAGGTGGTCGAGGCCCATGACGCCCACGCCCTCGTGCGCAAGGACGGGCTCGAGGCGGATGGCGACAGCATCATGGCCTTGCTGATGCTGGCCGCTTCCAGGGGCACGTCAATCGAAGTCGAGACAAGCGGCCCCGAAGCAGCTAAACTCATGGCGGCACTGGAAGATCTGGTTGCCGACAAGTTTGGAGAAGAAGCATAGGCAGTCGGGTGAAGAACGATCGGACAACCGGGGTGGCGGCACCTTCCGGAGGGCAGGATGTGCCGGCCATATCGCGCGCGCCGGTCGCCACCGGGCGCACGAGCCCGGAGGGGCGCTACGACCGCCGTTCGCTGACCTATGCCAGCTCCTTCGACAACCCGCTTCAGGCCAATCTGATCCGGGCAGTGGAGTGGATGACCGGCAAGCTCACCCTGCTGCGCATGATTCGCGAATTCGAAAGGCGCCCGACACCGCAGGGCTCTGCCTTCTGGGGCACCTGTCTCGACATCATGGAGATCGACGTGCGGACCCCGCCCGAGCAGGTGGCGCGCATCCCCCGCGAAGGGCCGTTGGTAGTGGTAGCCAACCATCCGCACGGGCTGGTTGACGGCATGGTCATGGCCGAGTTGATCAGCCGCCGGCGCGAGGATTACAAGGTGCTGGTGCGCGCCCTGCTCACCGGGCTTGACGCGGTAGCCTCGCAATACCTGATCCCGGTGCCGTTCCCCCATGATGCGGATGCGCAGAAGAAGCTGGTGAAGATGCGGGCCGAAGCCATGGAGCAGCTCAGGGCCGGGGGGGTGGTGGCACTGTTTCCCTCCGGGGTGGTGGCCTCTTCGAAGACCATGTTCGGCCCGGTCGAGGAAGCGGAGTGGAATGTCTTTACCGCCCAGCTGATCCGCCGCTCCGGGGCGCGGGTGCTGCCGATCTACTTCCCGGGCGCCAACAGCCGCGCCTACCAGATCGCCAACCGCCTGTCCTCGACCCTGCGCCAGGCGCTGCTGCTGCATGAGATCGTGCGCTCCTGCCACCGCCCGCAGGCGCCGATCGTCGGCGAGGTGCTGAGCGATGATCAGATGGCGCGCCTGCACAGCGACCCGCGCGGCTTCATGGCCTGGCTGCGCGCGCACACGCTGGCGCTGGGAAATGGCGCATAGGGAGCGAAATCAGCGCGTCGGCACCGGCTCCTCGCCGCGATAATCGTAAAAGCCGCGCCCGGTCTTGCGCCCGAGCCAGCCGGCTTCGACATATTTGGTCAGGAGCGGGCAGGGGCGATACTTGGTATCGGCGAGCCCGTCATGGAGCACGTTCATGATCGCAAGGCAGGTATCGAGCCCGATGAAGTCGGCCAGTTCCAAGGGCCCCATCGGGTGATTGGCCCCGAGTTTCAGAGAAGTGTCGATGGAGCGCACCGAGCCGACCCCCTCATAGAGCGTATAGACCGCCTCGTTGATCATCGGCATCAGGATCCGGTTGACGATAAAGGCCGGAAAGTCCTCCGCCGGCGCCGCCTGCTTGCCCAGCCGTTCGACCACGCCCAGGCAGGCCTGGTAGGTGGCATCATCGGTGGCGATGCCGCGGATCAGCTCGACCAGCTTCATCACCGGCACCGGGTTCATGAAGTGAAATCCCATGAATTTCTCCGGCCGGTCGGTGCGGCTTGCAAGCCTGGTGATCGAGATCGAAGAGGTATTTGAGGTGAGGATCGTATGCGGCTGCAGATGCGGCTGCAGGTCTTCGAAAATCGCGTTTTTCACGGTTTCGCGCTCGGTTGCGGCCTCGATGATCAGGTCCGAGGGTCCCAGATCGACCAGACGCAGGGTCGGCGTGATGCGCGCCAGCGCCGCGTCGCGCTCCTCGGCGGTGATCTTCTCGCGCGCCACCTGCCGGTCCATGTTGCGCCGGATCGTGGCCATTGCCCGGTCGAGGCTCTCCTGGCTGATGTCGTTCAACAGCACATCATATCCTGCCTGCGCCAGCACATGGGCGATACCGTTGCCCATCTGCCCCGCGCCCACGACTCCCACCGTCCTGATTTCCATGCCCGTTCCTTTCCGGTGCGCTACCCGCGCGACATTCTCGGTTAACGCAACAAGGAGTATTTTATCTTTAGCGATTTGGAAACATCTCTCTGCGAATCTCCTTCCCGGGTGAAATATTGGAGTGGGTGGAATGACCTTCGAGAACCTGGGCGCAAATGCCCTTGATTACTATCCCTGTCGCTATGGCAAATCGAAGCTCCTGTTTCGCGGCCCCAAGCGCAAGCTCGACCAGCCCTATGTGGCGGTCATCGGGGGTACGGAGACTTATGGCAAGTTCAACCCCCGACCCTACCCGGCGCTGCTGGAGGAGCGGCTTGGCTTCCCGGCGGTCAATCTGGGCTGCATGAATGCGGGGCTCGACGTATTCTGCGGCGAGCAGACCATCACCGACATCTGCACCCGGGCGCATCTGACCGTGGTCGAGATGACCGGTGCGCAGAACCTGTCGAATCGCTTCTACGCAGTGCATCCGCGCCGCAACGACCGCTTCCTGCGGGCCTCGAACCTGCTCAAGACCATCTACCGCGAAGTTGACTTCACCGAGATCAACTTCACCCGCCATCTGCTCAAGGTGCTGTGGGAGGCGAGTGCGGACAAGTTCGCCATGGTCGAGGCGGAGCTGAAAGAAGCCTGGCTGGGGCGGATGAAGCGGATGATCGCCCGTCTCGAGGGCAATGTCGTGCTCTTGTGGATGGCCGATCACGCGCCTGGCGCGCCGGTGGCCTTCACGCCCGAGGCTCCGAACCCGCTGTTCATCGACCGCGAGATGGTCGAGGCGTTGCGCCCCTTTGTCCGGGGCGTCGCCGAAGTGGCGGTGGATCGGGGCGAGATCGTGCAGGGACGCGCAGGGCTGATCCATGGCGAGGTGGAGGCACCCGTGGCGGCCGAGATGCTCGGAACCGTGGCCCATGAAAAGGCGGCGGCGGCCCTGGAGGAGGTGATCACGCCGCTTCTGTGAGTGCCCGAGGCGGAAAAGGCCGCCACACGGTCGGTGCGGCGGGCCCTTGTCATGCCGTGGGGCGGGCTCAGAGCTTTTCGGTCAGCTCCGGCACCGCGTCGAACAGGTCGGCGACCAGCCCGAAATCGGCGACCTGGAAGATCGGCGCTTCCTCGTCCTTGTTGATGGCGACGATGATCTTGCTGTCCTTCATCCCCGCAAGGTGCTGGATCGCGCCGGAGATGCCCACCGCGACATAAAGCTCGGGGGCGACGACCTTGCCGGTCTGGCCCACCTGCCAGTCATTGGGGGCAAAACCGCTGTCAACAGCGGCGCGCGAGGCGCCCACGGCGGCACCGAGCTTGTCGGCCAGCGCCTCGATCAGGGCGAAGTTCTCCTCCGAGCCCACGCCGCGCCCGCCGGAGACGACCGCTTTCGCCGAGGTGAGCTCGGGCCGGTCGCTCTCGGCCACCTTGTACTCGACCCATTCGGAAAGACCGGGATCTTCGGGGGCACCGATGGTCTCGACCGGGGCCGGGGCCTGCTCGCCGGCGGCATCGAAGGTGGAGGTGCGCACGGTGATGACCTTGACAGGATCGTGGCTTTTCACCGTCTGCACCGCGTTGCCCGCATAGATCGGCCGCTCGAAGGTGTCGGCATCGACCACGCCGGAAATGTCGGAGATGATCATCACGTCGAGCAGGGCGGCGACGCGCGGCAGGATGTTTTTCGCATCCGTCGTGGCCGGGGCGACGATATGCGTGTAATCGCCGGCAAGCGAGACGATCAGCGCCGCGGTGGGCTCGGCAAGGCGGTGGCCCAGCGAAGCGTCCTCGGCCACCAGCACTTTGGACACCCCGTCGATCCTGGCCGCGGCTTCACCGGCAGTAGCGGCCCTGGCGCCGGCGGCGAGCACCGTCACCTCGCCCAGCGCGAGCGCGGCGGTCACGGCCTTGGCGGTGGCGTCCAGCGCCAGTTCGCCCTCGTTGATTTCGGCAAGGAGAAGAACAGCCATCACACAACCCCCGCTTCCTTGAGTTTCTCCACCAGCTCATCCACCGAGCTTACGATGATCCCGGCCTTGCGCCCCTCGGGCTCGGCGGTTTTCAGCACTTCGAGCCGCGGGCTCACATCCACGCCGTAATCGGCGGCGGTCTTTTCCTCCAGCGGCTTCTTCTTGGCCTTCATGATATTGGGCAGGCTCGCATAGCGCGGCTCGTTCAGGCGCAGATCGGCGGTGACGACGGCGGGCAGCTTGACCCTGATCGTCTGCAGGCCGCCATCGACCTCGCGGGTGACCAGGGCGCTGTCGCCGTCGATCTCGAGGGCGGAAGCAAAGGTCGCCTGCGGCCGGCCGAGAAGGGCGGCGAGCATCTGGCCGGTTGCGTTCATGTCGTTGTCGATCGCCTGCTTGCCTGCGATGATCAGGCCGGGCGCTTCCTCCTCGGCCACCTTGGCGAGGATCTTGGCCACCGCCAGCGGCTCGATATCCTGGTGCACGTCCTCGGCCGCGACCACCAGGATCGCCCGGTCCGCGCCCATGGCCAGCGCGTTGCGCAGGGTCTCCTGCGCCTGTTTGACGCCGATCGACACCACCACGATCTCGTCGGCCTTGCCCGCCTCGCGCAGGCGAATGGCCTCTTCGACCGCGATTTCGTCGAACGGGTTCATCGACATTTTCACGTTGGCGAGATCGACGCCGCTTCCGTCCGCCTTGACGCGCACTTTCACGTTGTAGTCGATCACGCGCTTCACGGGCACCAGCACCTTCATGGCCGTTCACTCCTGATCAGGTTCTCGTTCGTCCTCGTTTAACGATTCTGCGACTGCGAAAACAGAGGGAATCCGACATTTCCCGGCAGGTGACGCCGCGTTTCGGCACGGCGGGGCGGTGGGGGCGCTAGAGCGAGATGATTTCTGTCTGAATCGCATCAGGGATTTCAATCGCGGATTTTTCTGATTCTTTTTCTGATTCACTGTCTCCATCCACAAGATGGAGGGTTGAGGCGTGGGCGGAGCGATATCGA
>JALTZY010000017.1 GCA_027045905.1 Paracoccaceae bacterium | reverse complement strand
GGAGCGGGCGGGGCGGGCGGCGCGGCCATGTCGGCGCTCGCCTCGGCATCTCCTGCGCTCGCGGCAGGGATTCCGGCTTCGCCCGCCTCGGGCGATCCGGCGGCGGGCGCCTCGGCCGGTTCGCCGGCCGGTTCGTCGACCGATAGCCCGGATTCGGCCGGTTCGCCGGCAAGGGGAGCGGTTGCGGCGGGCTCTTCGGACCCGGCCGGCTCCGGAAGCGGGGCGGCCCGGGCCGGAGCCTCTGCCTCCGGGGAGGGAGCGCTTGCGCCGGGGGCTCCGGCCTCGGAGGGAGCGGGCATTTCCTCCGCGCAGGACGAAGCTTCGAATAGCTGGGCGGAAGGCTCAGGGGCCTGGGCGGCGCCCGCTGCTTCCCCCTCTCCGCCCCGGGCCTCTTCGAGGGAAACCACATTGGCCGGGGTCACATCGAGCATGGCCGGCTCGTCGAGCGGCGGCGACAGGGCGGCCACATATTTCACCCCCTCTTCACGCAAGAGCTTCTGCACCCCGCGAATGGTCATGCCGTCTTCGTGCAGGAGCTTGCGGATACCGCCGAGCAGGGCCATGTCGGCGGGACGGTAGTAGCGCCGCCCCCCGGCGCGCTTCACGGGCTTGACCTGGGCAAAGCGGCTCTCCCAGAAGCGCAGCACATGGGTGGGGACGCCAAGCCAGTCCGCCACCTCGCTGATGGTGCGGAAGGCTTCGGGGGACTTGTCGGTCATGTCATCTGCCTGCTGTTCTGTCCGCGCCCGACGGTGCGCCTGGCGACAGGCCCGGTGGCGCGGATGGCGCGGATGGCGCGGATGGCGCGAATGAGGATGGCCGGCCCGCAAATGTCCGGTGGCGCCGGCGCATTCATCCGCGGTCGGAGCGGTTGCCCTCGATCACCCGTTCCTTCATCAGGTGCGAGGGGCGGAAAGTGAGCACCCGGCGCGGGGAGATGGGGACTTCCTCGCCGGTCTTGGGGTTGCGCCCGATGCGGGCATTCTTGTCGCGGATGCTGAAGGTCCCGAAGGAGGAGATCTTCACCGTTTCGCCCCGCACCAGTGCATCCGAGATATGCTGCAATATGCTTTCGACCAGTTGTGCGCTCTCGTTGCGCGAAAGGCCGACTTCTCGAAACACCGCTTCGCTGAGGTCCATGCGTGTCAAGGTCTTGCCGCTCATGCTCTCTCTCCCCCGGATACTCTGCGTAGCATGGGAGAATTGATTTTCCGAGTCAATAACAATGGCTTGAACAATGGTTTGCGAATTGCAATCCGCCTCTGTGCGCCGTTTCGCCCGGGCCCGGCCGCTCCGGCGCGGGCGGGCTGCCCTGCTGCCGGACGCGCTGCTGCCCGATACCCTGCCGCGCGGGTTACCAGCGCAGCACTACCGCGCCCCAGCTGAGCCCGCCGCCGATCGCCTCCGTCACGATCAGGTCGCCCTGTCTGATCCGGCCCTGCCGGCGGGCCACCGACATGGCCAGCGGGATCGAGGCGGCGGAGGTGTTGCCGTGGTCCTGCACGGTGACGATGACCCGCTCCATCGGCACGCCCATGCGCTTTGCGGTGCCCTGGATGATGCGGATATTGGCCTGGTGGGGCACGATCCAGTCCACGTCGTTATCCGACAGGCCGGCCTGGCCCAGGGCCCGGTGGGCGGTCTCGGTCAGGCGCTCCACGGCCTTGCGAAACAGCTGATTTCCCAGCATTTTCACGACGCCGGTCGTGCCGGTGGTGGAGGGGCCGCCATCCACGTAGAGCATTTCGCGGTCGCGCCCGTCGCTGTGGAGATCGGCGGCGAGGATGCCGCGGTCCGCACTGGTGCCGCTGAGCGCGCGCGCCTCCAGCACCACCGCGCCGGCGCCGTCGCCGAACAGCACGCAGGTCGCGCGGTCGTTCATGTCGAGCAGGCGCGAGAAGGTCTCGGCGCCGATCACCAGCACCCGCTCGACCTGGCCCGAGAGGATCAGCGCATTGGCATTGGTGAGCGCGAAGATGAAGCCGGCGCAGACCGCCTGCACGTCGAAGGCAAAGCCCCTTGTCATGCCGAGCGCGCGCTGGACCATGGTGGCGGTGGCCGGAAAGGTGAGGTCGGGCGTGGTGGTGGCGAGGATGATGGCGTCGATGTCGTCCACCTCCATGCCGGCATCCTCGAGTGCGGCGAGCGCGGCGCGGGTGGCAAGCTGGCTGGTGGTCTCGCCCTCGGCGGCGAAGTGGCGCCGCTCGATGCCGGTGCGGGTGCGGATCCACTCGTCGGAAGTATCGACGATGCTTTCGAACCAGCTGTTGGGCACCACGCGCTCGGGCAGGTAATGCCCCACGCCGCGGATGACGGCCCTTCGGGTCATGCCTCGGCCTCCTCCCCCTGATCCATGCCTGCCACGCTCTCGGCCGTGGGCGCCTGGGCGAGGCGGGCGGCGATGCGCGCGCCGAAGCCCGAGCGGGCGAGATCGGCGGCAAGCTGCACCGCCGCCGCGACCCCGGTGGCATCGGCGGCGCCGTGGCTCTTGATCACGGTGCCGTTCAGCCCCAGGAACACCCCGCCATTGACCCGGCGCGGGTCGATGCGCCGATTGAGCCGCCTGAGCGAGGTGAGCGCCAGCAGCGCGGCGATGCGGCTCAAGGGCGTGGCCTTGAATGCCTGGCGCAGGAAGTCGCCGATGATGGTGGCGGTGCCCTCGCCGGTCTTCAGCGCCACATTGCCGGTGAAGCCGTCGGTGACGATCACATCGACCCGGTCCGAGGGGATGTCGCCGCCCTCGACGAAGCCGAGATAATCGAAATCGGCCTGTTCGGCGGCGCGGGCGATGAGCTCGCTGGCGGCCTTGAGCTCGGGGCGGCCCTTGTGCTCTTCGGTACCGACATTGAGCAGGCCGATTCGCGGTCGCGCGAGCCCCAGCCCGTTGCGCGCATAAGAAGCGCCCATCAGCGCGTATTGGGTCAGGTCGCATTCGTCGGCGCGTATATCGGCGCCCACGTCGAGCATGATGTTGAAGCCGCCCTTGTTGCGCGAGGGCCAGAGGCAGGCAATGGCGGGGCGGCTGACGCCCTTGAGCTTGCGCAGGCGCAGCATGGAGACCGCCATCAACGCGCCGGTATTGCCGCAGGAGACGGCCACCTCGGCCTCGTGATCGCGCACCGAGTCGATCGCCGACCACATCGAGGTCTTCTGCCCCTTGCGCATCACCTGGCTGGGCTTGTCCTCCATCGAAACCACTTCGCGCGCATCGCGGATCTCGACCCGCCCGGCAAGCGCGCGGTGGCGGGCCACAAGCGGGCGCAACTCCTCTTCGGGGCCGTGCAGGATGAAGCCGGGCTCCGGGTCGCTGGCGGCGACCGCCTGCAGCCCGGCGACCACGGTGGCCGGCCCCCGGTCGCCGCCCATGGCATCGACCGAGATGATGATTCGCCTGCTCGCGGCGGCAGCGGCGGTGCGTTGTTCCGTATCCTGTGCGGTGCCGTCATGCATATCGCTCTGTCCCTTCAGCCAAGGGTATCAGACATGCCGGGCACCTGCGAGCGCAAAGATGCGGTCGGAATACGGCTTACGCCGCATCCTCGTCGTCGAACAGCGCCTCGTCGATCATCGACACCACTTCGCGGTCGTCGTAATGGCCGCAGGAGGGGCAGACGTGATGCGGGCGCTTGGTCTCGCCGCAATTGGAGCATTCCTGCGGGTTGGCCGCCACCAGCGCGTCATGGGCGCGGCGGTTGTTGCGGCGGGATCTGGATACCTTGTTCTGTTGGACGGCCATGTCTCAACCTTTGCGTTCGGGGGCGGATCGCCCGATGGGTTCGGGGCGCTTCGCCCGGTCGGTTACGGGATTTCGCACGCTCTTACGCCAAGGCGCAGGCCATGTCCAACCCCTATATGTTCGGAAGGCCGGGAAAATAGGGAGATTTGCGGCTTTTGCAAGGGGTTTTGTCGCGTTTCGAAAGCTGGCCGGGCGGATCGGAGCAATCACTGCGAATCTTCGCCCTCTCCCCCGGCCAGCGCGTCGCGCAGGCCCGCCAGAGAGGCAAAGGGGCGCGCATCCTCGTCGCGCATCGGCGCGGCGCCGGGCGGGCCGAATACCGCTTCGCCCAGCTCCGCCCCCTCGGCGCGCGGCCAGGAGGGCATGGCCAGCGCCAGCGCCTCGGCGAGCACCGCGCCCAGGTCGATCTCGCGCCCGAGCGGCTCTTCGCTCACGTCCTCGGGGATCTCCATCTCGTCGCCGGTCGCCTCCGGCATCTCGGCCCGCCAGAGCCGGCGCACGGGCTCGTCGATGCGGGTGGTAACCGGCTGAAGCGTGACCGAGCAGGGCTGGGTCAGGGTGGCGCCGAGCGTGGCCTCCAGTCGCCAGTCGCGTGCGCCTTCGGGGCTGAGCCGGCCGCGCAGGGAGACCTTGCGCAGCGCCGTGAGGCCGAGCGCGTCGCACAACGCCGCGCGCGCATCGGCGTCGGGCACCAGATCAACCTCGCGGCTGGCGGCGCGCTTCAGGGTGGCGACCGGCAGGGCGTGGCTGAAGGGGGGGCTGTCGCTCGGAGGGCTGTCGCGCTCAGGAGAATCGCTTCGGGGCATGGCGGTTTTCATTTCTTGAAGGCTGGGCTATCCTTCTGTAAGCCGATACGGGCAGGAGCGCAAACAGGCAGGGGGCGTCAGAGCATGTCGATGGGGATTCGCCAAATGGTCAGGCTGCTGGGGGCCGTCACGCTGGCGCTGGCTCTTGCGGCCTGCAGCGCAACCTATCGCGATCACGGCTATATCCCGCCGCAAAAGGCGCTGGACGGGATCCTGATCGGGGTCGATACCCGCGACACGGTGCGCGCGGCGATCGGCGCGCCGGGCACGTCGGGGCTGCTGACCAATTCGGCCTGGTATTACGTGCAGAGCCGGTTTCGCCAGGTCGGCATGAAGGAGCCCGAGGAGGTGGACCGGCAGGTGGTGGCGATCAGCTTCGACGACAGGGGGCTGGTGGAGAATGTCGAGCGCTTCGGCCTGGAGCGGGGCCGGGTGGTGGCGCTGTCGCGCCGGGTGACCGAGAGCAATGTCAAGGGGATCGGCTTCCTCAAGCAGCTGTTCGGCAATATCGGGCGGGTGGACGCTTCGAACCTGCTGTAGGGGCCGGGGATAGGGCCGGGGCTTCGCGCGCCTTGCGGGGCCGGTCGGGCCGACTCAGTCGCTGCGCTCTTCGCCGGGTTCGGGCTCGCAATCGGGCTCGAAATCCAGTGCCACGCCATTGATGCAGTAGCGCAGGCCGGTGGGGGCGGGGCCGTCCTCGAAGACATGGCCCAGATGCGCCCCGCAGGCGCTGCAGGTGACTTCGGTGCGGAGCATCCCGTGGCTGGTATCGGGGCGTTCGGCGATGTTTTCGGCCACCGCCGGGGCGTTGAAGGAGGGCCAGCCGCAGCCCGAATCGAACTTCGCCTCCTGGCGGAAAAGCTCGGCCCCGCAGCAGGTGCATCTGAAGCGGCCGGGTGCCTTTGGAAAGCCCGGATGGGAAAACGGCCGCTCGGTCGCGCCCTCTCTGGTGACCCGATAGGCCAGATCGGAGAGTTGCGCGCGCCATTCGGCGTCGATCCTGGTGATTTTCTTCATCGGCGCTCTCCGGGCTGTGGTCTTGCTGTGGTCTTGCTGTGGTCTTGGCGCGGGCAATGTTTCATATTGTCGGCGAAAAGCCCAGACAAAGAGGCGTGAAGCAGCGGAGGCCGGGGTGTCCGAGGAGGTCTTTGAACGGGGCAGATACATCGCCCGCCTGGCTCGCGGCGCGGCCGATCTCGGCGCCGCCCAGGCGCTGCGCTACCGCGCCTTCATCGATCCCCGGGGCGGGGGGCGCGACCGCGACCGTTTCGATGCGGCCTGTACGCATCTGCTGGTCGAGACCGAAGACGGGGCGCTGGTGGCGACCTGCCGGCTGCTGTCGCTGGCCAGCGGGGCCGAGATCGGCCGCTCCTATGCGGCGCAGTTCTACGATCTCGCCCGGCTCGAAGCCTATCCAGGGCGGATGCTGGAGATGGGCCGCTTCTGCATCCGCCCGGGGCTGCGCGACGGCGAGATCCTGCGCACCGCCTGGGCGATGCTGACCCGGCTGGTGGATCGGGGCGGGGTGGAGATGCTGTTTGGCTGCTCCTCCTTCCCGGGCACCGATCCGGGCGCGCATCTGGCCGGGTTTGCCATGCTCCGGGCGCGCAGCCTCGCCCCTGCGCGTTGGGCGCCGGGGGAGAAGGCGGCGGAGCTGTTCCGCTTTGCCGGGCTGAGCGGGGTCGAACCCTCGCTGCGCGCGGTACCGCCGCTCCTGCGCACCTACCTGGCGATGGGCGGCTGGGTCTCCGATCACGCGGTGATCGATCGCGCCCTGGGCACGCTGCACGTCTTTACCGGGCTGGAAGTGGCGGCGGTGCCCGCCAGCCGGGCGCGCGCCCTCAGAGCGGCGGCGCACCGGCGGCCGCGCTCCTCATAGGCTGGCCAGATAGGCTTGCCGGGCGGCCTCGCGGCGCGGGTCCGGGCTGAACGGCGCCGGGGCCGGTCCGCCGAAGCGGTAGCCCAGCACCTCGACCTCCCAGCGGCAACGGGCGGCGACGATCTCGCGGCTCTCGGCATCGTAGAACCGGGTATAGTCGCACGACTCCGCCGCGCGGTGCCCTGTCTTCGCCCGGATATCGGCCACCGAGACCGGCGGATCGAGCCCGAGGCGGGCAGACAGGGCGGCGAGGTCTTCGTCCAGCTTCTCGAAACGCAGGATCACATCGGGGACCGGGACATCGCCGATGGAGTAGAGCCGGCGCTGGGAAAGGTCGCGATGCGCCCGAATCCCCAGCCAGCGCCGCGACCAGCCCGGATTGGCCGCCCGGCGCAGATAGGCCCGAAAGGCGGCGATCTGCTCCGGCATCGGGCGACTGCGCATATCGCTCTTGCGCATGGCCCAGTAGAAAGTGGAAACGGCCCGGTCCCACGGGTTGCGCTCCACGGTGAAAACGGTGTAATCGGCCACCCGCTCGCCGAACAGGTCATAGGCGGCGGTGAGCGGGGCATGACCGTAGAGCAGCACCGGCCTGAAGGGCCTTCGGAAGCCGCCGAAGACGCGGCTGTCGTAATCCGGGAACAGGCGGCCGCTGGCTCTTTCCCGCTCGCTCTGGCGGGTGGCGTAATCCGTCGGGCTCAGATAGCGGGCAAGCGCGATCTCCAGCGAGGAGCTGGCGACCTTGCGGGTGCGCACGAAGATGAATCCGTGGGAGTGACTGACGATCATTTGTATTCTTGACCTTCTTGCCTGACGAGCGACATGACGGTTTCGATGGGTCTGCGGCCCATGTTTCTGTATCCCGGATGCGGGCGTTCGGTGTTGTAGTGGACGTGCCATGCGCCGAGATCG
>JALTZY010000016.1 GCA_027045905.1 Paracoccaceae bacterium | reverse complement strand
GGGCAGGACGGTTTTCGCAGGAAACCGTCCTGCCCGCCAGTGCCGATCAGACGGGTCGTTTGCCCGAGAGCGGCGGTGCGCTGAGCCGCGGCCCGGGCTCTTGCGGCGATCTTACTGCGCGTTCGCCTGCAGCGAGTCGAATCCGGCAGTGAATCCCTTGAGCGAGAGTTCCAGCCCCACCACCTGGTCGGGCGCGGCGGCGGGCACGATCATCAGGGTTGCCTTCGCTCCCTTCTTGAAAGCGGCGACCTCGCTCCCGGTCAGCCCGATCTGCGCCACGCAGCCGGTCACGGTGCAGAACTTGAACGGATAGCGCTTGGGCTGGGCGCTGTCGATGCGGATGGTCAGCTGCTGGGTCAGCAGGGTCTGCAGCGGCACGACGATGGTCGCCCCGGCGGCGGCCTGGAGGCCTTCGGGCAGTTTCAGGATGGTGAATTCCGCCACCGCGTTGCCTTCTTCGTCCTGCAGGAGCTGGTAGAGGTGGCAGACATCCTCGCCGTCGGGGATATAGATGCAGCGCCGCGCCCAGTCGTCGAATACCTCGTCCACATAGAGTGTGCCCGGTTCGCGCACTTCGTCCACGGGCTGGCCCATGTCGAGCGTGTCGCCGCTGGGGGTGGTGACCGAATCGCCGCCGCTGTCCTGCGCCCAGGCGGGCGCGGCAAGCATGAAGGCGCACAGTGCCAAGGCCGATTTCGAAATTGTCTTGATGCTCATCTAGTCTATTCCTTTGCCAAGCAGATCGCCCCTGCTTTAACACGCGGTTTCAGGGCTGTCAGGGGGGTAGGGGGCCGATTGCGGGAAAATCGCCGAGCCGGTCCGGGGGCGGATGCCTCCTGTCCTGCCGTTGCGGCGAAGGGGTATGGCCGGAGGCGAAGGGGTGAAAGGGAAGGAGGGGGGCGAAATGGAAAAAGGCCCGCAAGCGGACCCTTTCCCCGAGCCTCGGCTCTTCCCGTGTCCGTGACTGTCACAGCCGGAGGGCCGAAGGCTTCTCTCTCTCCCCGTCGGACTGGCCAACTGCGCGCACCCTAGGACAGAAGGTCACATGGGTCAACATTTCCGTGAGCCCGACGGCAAAAAAAGCCGCGCCCGGAGGCGCGGCAGTCTGACAGGGAGGAAAATACCCGGACCGAAAAGGAGGACATGCGCCCGGGCAAGTTCACTCTGGCAGAAAAAAGTTAAGATAGTATGTTCATGGCAGAGTTTTTTCGCCGGGAACGAGGGGAGCGATGCAGGAGGGGATTTTTGTCGGGGGCGGCGGGGCGGATCATGGCGAGAAGCAGTGGCTGCTGAGCCGATATGCCAACCGCCACGGGCTGATCGCCGGCGCCACGGGGACCGGCAAGACGGTGACTCTGCAGATCCTGGCCGAGGGCTTTTCGGCCGCCGGCGTGCCGGTCTTTCTGGCCGATGTGAAGGGCGACCTCGCGGGGCTTTCCATGGCCGGGAGAGCCGATTTCAAGCTGCACGAGGCCTTCATGAAGCGCGCCGGCAAGATCGGCTTTGAGGATTATGCCTATCAGAGCTTCCCGGTCACGCTCTGGGACCTTTACGGCGAGGCGGGCCATCCGGTGCGCACCACGGTGGCCGAGATGGGCCCGCTGCTGCTGGCGCGGATGCTGGAGCTCAGCGATGCCCAGGAGGGGGTGCTCAACATCGCCTTTCGCGTGGCCGACGAAGAGGGTCTGCCGCTTCTCGACCTCAAGGACCTGCAGGCGCTCCTCAGCTGGGTGGGCGAGAACGGGCGCGAACTGAGCCTGCGCTTCGGCAATGTCTCGCGCGCCAGCGTAGGCGCCATCCAGCGCGCGCTGCTGGTGCTCGAGAACCAGGGCGGCAGCAATCTCTTCGGCGAGCCGGCGCTGGAGCTTTCCGACATCCTGCGCACCGATCCCGACGGGCGCGGGCGCATCTCGATCCTCGCCGCCGACCGGCTGATGGCCTCGCCGCGCCTCTATGCGACCTTCCTTCTGTGGCTGTTGAGCGAACTGTTCGAGGAGCTTCCCGAAGTGGGCGATCCCGACAAGCCGAAGCTGGTCTTCTTCTTCGACGAGGCGCATCTGTTGTTTGACGACGCGCCCAAGGCGCTGATCGACAAGGTCGAGCAGGTCGCCCGCCTGATCCGCTCCAAGGGGGTGGGGGTCTATTTCTGCACCCAGAATCCGGCGGATGTGCCCGAAGACGTCCTCGGCCAGCTCGGCAACCGGGTCCAGCACGCGCTTCGCGCCTATACGGCCAGGGACCGGCGTGCGCTCAGGCAGGCGGCGGAGAATTACCGCGACAATCCGCGCTTTTCGATCGAGGACGCGATCCGCGAGGTGGGGGTAGGGGAGGCGGTGACCTCGTTTCTCGAAGCCAGGGGCGTGCCGGGCATGGCCGAGCGCACCCTGATCCGCCCGCCTTCCTCGCGCCTCGGCACGATCAGCGCGCGCGAGCGCAAGGCGCTGATCGAGACCTCGCCCATTGCCGGCAAGTATGAAGAAAAGATCGACCGCATCAGCGCCTACGAGACCCTGAAGGCTCGCGCCGAAAAGGCGGCGAAAGAGGCCGAGGAAGCCGAAAGGCGCGAGGAAGAGGCGGAGATGGCCGAGCGCGAATACCGCGCCGCGCGGCGCTATTCAGGCAGCCGGGTGGGCCGCTCCACCTCGCGCCGGCGGCGCAAGAGCGAGAGCTTCGGCGACGCGCTCTCCACGGCGCTGATCCGGGAACTCAGGGGCACCACCGGCAGGCGCATCGTACGCGGCATCTTCGGCACCCTCTTCAAGGGGCGCTGAGCCGCCGGGCCGGCGGGGCTGGCCGCGATTTTCCGCGAAAACCGCAGCCCCTATTTCAGCGGGCGGATGCGCAGGCGGGTGATGCGGTTGGCCTGGCGCTCCATTACTTCGAATCGGAAGCCGTGGAAGTAGAATACCTGCCCCTCGCCGGGGATCATCTGCGCCTCGTGGATCACAAGCCCCGCGATGGTATTGGCCTCTTCGTCGGGCAGTGACCAGTCCATCTCCCGGTTCAGGTCGCGAATGGTCATGGCGCCATCGACCTCGAAGGAGCCATCCTCGCAGCGCCTGATCCCGCCTTCCTCCTCCGGGTCGTGCTCATCGGTGATCTCGCCGACGATCTCTTCGAGGATGTCCTCGAGCGTGATCAGCCCCTGAAGGGTGCCGTATTCATCCACCACCAGGGCAAAATGCGCCCGCCGGCGCAGGAACTGGCGCATCTGCTCGTCGAGCGTGGTGGTCTCGGGGATGAAGTAGGGCTCCTTTGCCACCTCCATCACGTTGAAATCGTCAAACGGGCTGCCGCCTCCGACATGTTCTGCCTGGACCCGGTACATGGCACGCGAAAGATCCTTGGCATGGATCACCCCGACGATGTTCTCCGGGCGGTCGCGAAAAAGCGGCAGGCGCGTATAGGGGGAATTCAGACATTGCTCGAGCACCTGACGGGCGGGCAGGGCGGCATCGATCATCTCGATCTGCGAGCGGTGCAGCATGATCTCCTCCACCGCCCGCTCGCCCAGATCCAGCGCCCCCAGCAGCCGGTCGCGATCCTCCTTCTCCACCGCTCCCTCGCTGTGGCCCAGGCTGATCGCTCCGGCGATTTCCTCGCGCACGGCCAGTACCGAGCCCTGCGGGTCGATGCGTACGCCAAACAGGCGCAGGATCGCCCGGGTGATCAGCCGCACCGCGCCGACAACCGGCGAAAACAGCGCGATCACCAGGCCGATCGGCCCCGAGACCCGCGCCGCCACCCGCTCCGGGTTGGTGATGGCCACGGTCTTGGGCAGCACTTCGGCAAAGATCAGCACCAGCAGCGTCATCACCAGGGTAGCCAGCGCCACGCCGCTTTCGCCGAACAGCCGGGTAAACAGGGCCGTGGCCAGGGAGGCGGCGAGAATATTGACCAGGTTGTTGCCGAGCAGCACCGACCCGATCAGGCGCTCGTTGTCCTCGGTGATGGCCAGCGCCCGCGCCGCGCCTCTTTCGCCCCGGTCCGCCTTGGCGCGCAGCTTGCCGCGCGAGGCGGCTGTCAGCGCGGTCTCCGAGCCTGAGAAGAATGCCGACAGCACCAGTAGAAGCGCAATCGCTCCGGCGCTGGTCCAGAAGGCAAGGTCCACAAGGTTCTGATCGGGATCCATTTCGCTCGGCTCCATAGGTGAATACCGCTCTTATGGTGCCTGCCTGGAGCGCTTTCAAGGGAGGGCGGCAAGCCGCCCCGGTCCCGGGCCCGGTCAGACCGGGAAGAGATGCCCCTTTCACGCTTCTGCAAATATCCCCGCCGGAGGCACGATTTTTCCACGAAAAATTGCTCCCACCTCCGGGGCCGCGGCGCGGGCGGGGGCAGCCGGTCGCGCCGCGGGGGCTTGTCAGCCGAGGGCAAGTACCAGCAGCTTCAGCGCGTGATCGCGTGCCGCCATGCGCACGACCTCGCGCCCCAGCGGGCCAAATTCCACTGTCTGCGCACGGATCCCCGCCGCATGGGCGAGGGCGAAGCAGACCCTTCCTTCGGGCTTGTGCTCGGAACCGCCCGGCCCGGCAATGCCGGTGATCGAGACCGCCAGATCGGCGCCCGTGGCCGCCCGCGCTCCGCGCGCCATTTCCGCGGCCACCTCTTCGCTGACCGCGCCAAAGGCCCTGAGCGCGGCGGCCGGCACGCCGAGGAGGGCGCGTTTCATGGCATTGGAATAGGTAATGAAGCCGCCGAGATAGACATCCGACGCGCCGGGGGTCGCGGTGATCGCCGCGCCGAGCATGCCGCCGGTGCAGCTTTCGGCCGTGGCGATGGTGAGCGCGCGGGCGCTGGCGCGGCGCAGGAGCTCCTCGGCGCCGGTCTCCTGACTGCTCATGCCATCACCACCAGATGCGCGAATGCCGCCATGGCCATCGTGACCGCTCCCGCAAGCGCCCCGGCGATGACGTCATCGAGCATCACCCCGAGCGCGTCGCCGCGCCGGTCGGCGCGCCCCACCGGCCCCGGCTTCCAGATGTCGAACAGGCGAAACAGCAGAAAGCCCGCGACCCAGCCCGGCCAGGGAAAGACCTCCCCCGTCACCCCGGCGAGCCACAGTCCGGCCGAGACCGGCGCGAGGGTGACGAACATGCCCGCCACCTCGTCGATCACCACTTCGGAAGGGTCTTCGATGCCGGTTATGCGCGTGTAATGCGCCGTCGCCCACCAGCCGGCGAAGAAGACCGCGAGCGCGGCCAGCGCCACGCCGGGAAAGCCTGCGAAGCGGTGCACGAGATACACCGCCGGGATCGCCGCCGCCGAGCCCCATGTGCCGGGGGCCGGGCGCATCAGGCCCACGTAGATAAAGGTCGCGATCAGCTTGTGCATGGTTTCCCCCTCATGCCCCTCATGCCCTGGTCAGGGTGGCGATGGCCTGGGCCGCGATCCCCTCGCCGCGGCCGGTAAAGCCGAGGCGCTCCGAGGTGGTGGCCTTGACGCTCACGCGCCCCGCCTCCACCTCCATGATCTCCGCGAGCCGCGCCTGCATGGCGGGCGCATGGGGGCCGATCTTCGGCGCCTCGCAGATCAGCGTCACGTCGCAATTGGCGATCTCCCAGCCCCTTTCGCGCACGAGGCCTGCGGCGTGGCGGAGGAAAATGTCGCTCGCCGAGCCCCGCCATTTCGGATCGGAGGGCGGGAAGTGGCGACCGATATCGCCCTCGGCCAGCGCGCCATAAAGGGCGTCGGTCAGCGCGTGCATCCCCACATCGGCATCCGAATGGCCGAGCAGCGCGGCCATGTGCTCGATCTCGATGCCGCACAGAATCACATGGGTGCCGGGGGCAAAGGCGTGGACGTCATATCCCAGCCCGGTGCGCACCTCTATCCGCATGGGAGCCTCCATCAGCCGTTCGGCCCGAGCGAAATCCCCGGGCAGGGTGATCTTCAGATTGGCCTCTTCGCCGGGGGTGATGGCGACCTCGAGCCCGGCGGCGTGGGCCACTTCCACGTCGTCCGCTGCCCCCCCGGGATGGGCGCGGTGCGCGGCGAGGATCTCCGGGTAGCGAAAGCCCTGCGGGGTCTGGGCGCGAAAGAGGCCTTCGCGCTCCACGGTGCCGCTGACGCGCGCGCCTTCGCCGCGCCAGAGCGCATCGGTGACCGGCAGGGCCGGGGCGGCGCCGGGGCTGTGCACGAGCGCTTCCAGCACCGCGCCGATCAGCGCCGGGCTCACCAGCGGGCGGGCCACATCGTGGATCAGCACAAGGTCGGGGGCGGCTTTCTGCATCGCTTCGAGGCCAGCGCGCACGCTCTCGGCGCGGCTGGCGCCGCCTTCGACCAGGTGCACACCCGAGAGATGCGCGGCGCGGGAGAAATCGTCCTTGTGCAGCACAAGCCAGATCGCTTCGATGCCGGGATGGCGGCGGAAGGCGTCGAGCGTGTGCTCCAGCACCGGGCGGCCGGCCAGGCGCTGCCATTGCTTGGGCAGCGGGCCGCCGGCACGGGTTCCGCGCCCGGCGGCGACGATCAGGGCATGGGTGCGGGTCTTCATGGGCGTCTTGTAGGCTGGCATGGCGGGAAGGGCAATGCGATGGGACGCCCAATAATGAGGCGACTTGCCGGAAGTGCGCCTAAAAATTATGCGCATGCGTCCTTTTGCCGGTTGCCACAGAGGGAAATCTGGGGTTTTCACGGGGTTTCGGTTAGAAGGGTGCGTGAAAAGCGGGCAGATCATGCAGCAGAGCAAGCTGAAAATCCTCGGAATCGATCCGCCGGTGCTGCTTGCGCCCATGGCCGGGGTCACCGACCTGCCGTTTCGCCAGCTGGTGCTGTCCTTTGGCGCCGGGCTGGTGGTGAGCGAGATGGTGGCCAGCCAGGAGATGGTGCAGGCCAAGCCGGGGGTGCGCGAGCGCGCAACCCTGGGGCTCGGGCAGGCGAAGACGGCGGTGCAGTTGGCCGCGCGCGATGTCCACTGGGCCGCCGAGGCCGCGCGCATGGTCGAGGCCGCGGGCGCGCGGATCATCGACATCAACATGGGCTGCCCCGCGCGCAAGGTGGTGGGCGGGGCTTCGGGTGCGGCCCTGATGCGCGATCTCGGGCTGGCAGCACGCCTGATCCGGGCGATCGTCGGCGCGGTCAGGGTGCCGGTGACGCTGAAATGCCGGCTCGGTTGGGACGAAGCCAGCCTGAACGCCCCCGAGCTTGCCCGCATCGCCGAGGGCGAGGGGGTGCGGATGCTAACGGTGCACGGGCGCACCCGCCGGCAGTTCTACAAGGGCCGGGCCGACTGGCGCGCGGTGGGCGCGGCGGTCGCGGCGGTGAAGATCCCGGTGATCGTCAATGGCGACATTGCCAGCGTGGCGGCGGCGCGCACCGCGCTTCGCCAGTCGGGCGCGGCCGGGGTGATGGTGGGG
>JALTZY010000015.1 GCA_027045905.1 Paracoccaceae bacterium | reverse complement strand
CTGCATGCACTGATAGGCGAGATCGGCCACCCGCTGGCCGATCTCGCCTATCAGTGCATGCAGTGGCGCCTGCCGCACGAGGGCGGGATGCGCGGGCTCGGCGGGCTGGATCGCGCCGCCCTGGGCCTGCCCGACGAGGCGGCCTATCTGGCGGCTTACGCGGTGCGCCGGGGCATCGAAGTGCCGCGTAACTGGCCCTTTTACCTGGCATTCGCCTTTTTTCGCCTGGCGGCGATCCTCGAAGGCGTGGTGGCGCGGGCGCGGGCGGGCAATGCCGCCAACCCGGTTCGAGCCCGCGCATATGAAGTGGCAATCCCGGTGCTGCTGGAACTGGCAAGCGAAGTGATCGGAGAAGGTTGATGGGCAAGCTGGTAACATACGAGGTGCGGGGGAGCGTGGCGGTTCTGACCATCGACAACCCGCCGGTAAACGCGCTGGGCGCGGCGCTGCGCAGGAAGCTCATGCGCCGGCTGGCGCGGGCCGAGGGCGACGAAGCGGTGCGCGCCATCGTCATCCGCGCGGCCGGGCGCACCTTTCCGGTGGGGGCGGATGTGCGCGAATTCGGCCAGCCACCCAGGGAGCCGCTGCTGCCCGAGCTCTGCGACCGGATCGAGGCGTCGCAGAAGCCGGTGGTGGTGGCTATCCACGGCACGGCCCTGGGCGGCGGGCTGGAGATCGCTCTGGCCGGCCATTACCGCATCGCCGATTCGGGCGCCCGGCTGGGCCTGCCCGAAGTGCTGCTCGGGATCCTGCCCGGCGCCGGGGGCACCCAGCGCACCCCGCGCCTGACAGGGGCGGGGCCGGCGCTGGAGATGATGCTGAGCGGAAAGCCCGTGCGCGCGCAAAGGGCGCTGGAGATCGGCCTGATCGACCGCATCGCCGAGGGCGACCTGACCGAAGAGGCCATCGTCTGGGCGTGCGAACTGGGCGATGCGGCCGAGGCGGGGGCCGCGCCACGCCGCAGCCGCGACCAGCGCGCGGGGCTTGCCGACCCCGATGCCTATCTGCGCGCCATTGCCGAGCGGCGCAAGGCGCTGCAGGGCAGCCGCCTGCCGGCGCCGCCGCGCATCGTCGATTGCGTCGAGGCGGCGCTGCTGGTGCCGTTCGAGACCGGCCTAGCCATGGAGCGCGCGGCCTTCGAGGAATGCCTGGCCAGCGACGAGGCGGCGGCGCTGCGCCATGCCTTCTTCGCCGAGCGCCTGGTGGCCAAGGTGCCCGAGCTTACCCGCGCCGAGCCGCGCGATATCGCCCGCCTGGGCGTGGTCGGTGCCGGGCTGATGGGGGCGGGGATCGCCACAATCTGCCTCGCCGCCGGGCTCGAGGTGACCCTGGTCGAGCGCGACGAGGCGGCGCTGGCGGCGGGGCTCGAACGGATCGAAAAGCTCCACGCCCGCGCCGTGGAGAAGGGCCGCGCGCGCCCGGAGCAGGTGGCCGAGCGCATGGCCCGCCTGCGCCCGGTCACCGAGATGGAGGCGCTGGGCGAGGTGGATCTGGCGATCGAGGCGGTGTTCGAGGACGAGCAGGCCAAGCGCGCGGTATTCGCCGGGCTCGACCGGGTGCTGCGCCCCGGCGCGATCCTCGCCACCAACACCTCCTATCTCGACATCGACGCCCTGGCCGCCGCCACCTCGCGCCCCGAAGACGTGATCGGCCTGCATTTCTTCTCGCCGGCCCATGTGATGAAGCTGGTCGAGGTGGTGGTGGGCGCGCGCAGCGACGAGGCGGTGACCGCCACCGCCTTCGCCCTGGCCCGCCGTCTTGGCAAGGTGCCGGTGCGCGCCGGGGTCTGCGACGGCTTCATCGGCAACCGGATCCTCACTGCCTACCGGCAGGTGGCCGATTTCATGCTCGAAGACGGCGCCTCGCCCTACGAGATCGACGCGGCGATGCGCGATTACGGCTTCGCGCTGGGCCCCTACCAGGTGGCCGACATGGCCGGGCTCGACATCGCCTGGGCACGGCGCAAGCGCCTGGCGGCGAGCCGCGATCCGGCCGAGCGCTATGTGCGCATCGCCGACCTGCTCTGCGAGGCGGGCCGCTTCGGGCAGAAGACCGGCGCCGGCTATTACCGCTACGAAGGCAGCAGCCGCCACGGCGCGCCCGACCCGGAAGTGCTGGCGCTGATCGACGCCGAGCGCGCCGAAAAGGGCATCCGGCCGCGCTCCTTCGCCCCCGAAGAGATCCAGCGGCGCTGCCTGGAGGCGATGATCAACGAAGGCGCGCGCATTCTCGGCGAGGGTGCCGCCCTGCGCCCGGCCGATATCGACGTGGTGATGCTGCTGGGCTACGGTTTCCCGCGCTGGCGCGGCGGGCCGATGTTCGAGGCCGACCGGATCGGCCTTCTGCCGCTGCATGCCGAGCTTGCACGCCGGGCCCGGGAGGAGGGCGACTTCTGGCGCCCGGCGCCGCTGCTCGAAGAACTGCTGGCCGACGGGCGCCGGCTGCGGGACCTGAACGGCTGATTCGCCCCGCGAGAGAAGGCCGGCCGGTCTCCGGAGCGCCCTGTCGCCCGGTGGCAAGCCGCCCAAGGAGATTCGGGAGATTCGCGATCCTTTTGGCCCCGTCGGCCAGAGCCTCCTCGGCGAAGGCGGAAAAGCCGAGCAGGAGCCCCCGCGGCGAACGCGGCGGATCGGACAGGGCGGGTCATGGCCCTGGCTGGAACAGGCGGGAATACGGGAATATCAGTAGGAATATTCCCGAAAGACCCGGCTGACATCGCCCTGCCAGTCGCCGTGATAGCGCTCCAGAAGCTCGTCGGCGGGGCTCTTGTCGTCTTCCACGCTGTCTTCGAGCGCGTTCAGGAAGTGGCGCTCGTCGGGCACCATGCCGCCGAAGCCCGGGCGCGCGCGCCGGCGCAGGCCCTGGCGGGCGATGTCGAGGCAGATTTCGGCGATGACGCGGATATGCAGCTTGCCCACGCGCCCGTCGAGCCCGTCGCGGCTGGCGGCCACGCGCAGCGCCTCGCGGGTCTCGGCGTCCCAGCCCTTGACCAGGTCCCAGGCCGCATCGAGCGCGGTCTGGTCGTATATCAGCCCGACCCAGAAGGCCGGCAGCGCGCAGATGCGCCGCCAGGGGCCGGCATCGGCCCCGCGCATCTCCATGAACTGCTTGATGCGCACTTCGGGAAACAGCGTGGTCAGGTGGTCGGCCCAGTCGCTGAGCGTGGGCTTTTCGCCCGGCAGCGCCGGCAGTTCACCCTTGAGGAAATCGCGGAAGGACTGACCCAGCGCATCGATATAGCGGCCGTCGCGGTGGACGAAATACATCGGCACGTCGAGCGCGTAATCCACATAGCGCTGAAAGCCCATGCCCTCTTCGAAGACGAAGGGCAGCATGCCGGTGCGCGCCGGGTCGAGGTGGCGCCAGATATGGGAGCGCCAGGACTTGTAGCCGTTGGGCCTGCCTTCCCAGAAGGGCGAGTTGGCAAACAGCGCGGTGGCGATGGGCTGGAGCGCCAGCGCCACGCGGAATTTCTGCACCATGTCGGCTTCGGAGGCGAAGTCGAGATTTACCTGCACCGTGCAGGTGCGCCGCATCATCCACTTGCCGGTTTCGCCGACCTTGTCCATGTAGGTGTCCATCAGCTTGTAGCGGCCCTTGGGCATCAGCGGCATGTCCTCATGCGTCCAGGTCGGTGCCGCGCCCATGCCGATGAAGCCCGCGCCGATGCTGTCGGCCACGCTCTGCACCTCGCGCAGGTGCTCGTTGAGCTCGTCGCAGGTCTGGTGGATATTGTCGAGCGGTGCGCCGGAGAGCTCCAGCTGGCCGCCGGGCTCGAGACTGATATTGGCGCCCTTGAGCGAAAGCCCGATGATGTGGCCGTCCTCGTAGATCGACTGCCAGCCGTAGCGATCGCGCAGACCTTCGAGCATGGCGCGCACCGAGCGGGGGCCGTCATATGGGAGCGGCTTGAGCGTATCCTTGCAATAGCCGAACTTCTCGTGCTCGGTGCCGATGCGCCAGTCCGCGCGCGGCTTGCAGCCGGCTTCAAGGAATTCGGCCAGCTGGCTTTCGTGCTCGATCGGGCCGCCGCCGGACTGGGGGATGGACATGGGGCTCTCCGTGCTTCGCGTCGGCGTCATGGGTGTCGGTTTTGCGCCGGGCTGTCAATGTGCGAAATGCGGGCGACCAGGCGATCGTACGCGGACGGGGCGATTTTTCGCGGAAAAATCGGGCCTCCGGCGGGAGTGTTTTGGAAAGGTGAAAGGGGATCAGGGCAGTGATCTGCGCTGCGGGTTGCCGGTCCGCGCCCAGATGCGCACCGGAGCGGTGGGGCGGGAGCGGCTGGCGCGGATGGCGGTTTCGAGATTGGCGCCGGGCAGGGCGGCGAGGGCGTCGAAGAGCCTTTCGCTGCCCTCGGCATTGGTCGGGATGGTCAGTGTCCCGTCCGGCGAGGTGAAGCGCCAGACCGGCAGGCCGGCGCGGTCCGGGGTGATTTCGACGCGGCTGAGCGCATCGAGCGCGGCAAAGCCGCCGCCGACCGGAGCGAGGTAGATGATCTGGCCTTCGTCGATCTGCACCAGGCCGAGGCCGCCGCTGCCGCGGTGGAAGCGGGCGCGCTGAATGCCGGTCAGGCTCAGCACCGCGCCGAGGCCGGCCAGCAGTAATGCGCCCCAGCGCAGCAGGCCGGGGATGGTGACAAACCAGTAGAGACCGAGGGCGGCGATGGCGGCGCCGAGGGCGGCTTCGCGCCAGCGGGCGAGGCGCAGGAGGGCGTCGCGGCGCAGGAAGCTCATTGCCAGTCTCCAAGGCTCGCCTGCCACAGGGTGAGGGCGGCGATGGCGGCGGTTTCGGCGCGCAGGATGCGTGGGCCGAGGCTGATCGGGCGGACGGCGGGCATGGCGGCAAGGCGGGCGCGTTCGGCCGCGGAAAAGCCGCCTTCGGGGCCGATCAGCACCGCGCCGGGGGCTGCGAGGCCGTGGGGGATGGCCGCCGGCCGGCCCGCGCGCGATTCGTCGGCATGGAGGAGGTGGCGGCTTTCGTCCCAGCCCGCGAGCAAGTGGGCGAGCGGCTGCATCTCGGCCACTTCCGGCACGAAGGTCGCCCCGCATTGCTCGGCCGCCTCCACCGCGCGGGCCTGCTGGCGGTCGTGGCGGAAGCGTTCGGCACTGGCGAAGTCGCTCCTTGCCGGCACGATCCGGCGCACGCCGAGCTCCACCGCTTTTTCGACGATCATGTCGGTGCGTGTCTTCTTCACCGGGACGAAGAGCAGCCACAGGTCGGGGGGCAGGCGCGCCGGTGCGCTCCGGGCCTCGCAGACCAGCAGGCCGCGCCGCCTGCCCGCCTGCTCCACCCGCGCCGCATATTCGCCGTCGCGCCCGTTGAACAGGGCTGCCCTGTCGCCCGGCCCCAGCCGCATGACGGTGAACAGGTAATGAGCCTGTGCGCCCTCGAGCGGAACGGCTTGCCCTTCCCCAAGGGGCTGCTCTACATGGAGCCTGACGCGTGCTTTTCTCATGGGGCGAACTTATGGCCAAACAGGACGGGCTGCCAGAGGCAAAGGGGTCGGCAGCAGGATTGCCGGGGCAGGTCGCCGATGCGGCGCCCGGCAACTGGGTGGACAGGTGGGCGCCCGCGCCCCTGCGCCCCTTTCTGCGGCTGAGCCGGGCGGATCGGCCGATCGGCACCTGGCTCTTGCTGATCCCCTGCTGGTGGGGGCTGCTGCTGGCAATCGCCGCCGAGGGGTCGGCGCGGCTCATGGATCTGTGGATCGCCGCCGCCTGCGCGCTCGGCGCCTTTCTGATGCGCGGGGCCGGCTGCACCTGGAACGACATCACCGACCGCGAGATCGACGCCCGGGTGGCGCGCACCGCCTCCCGGCCGCTGCCTTCGGGGCAGGTGAGCCTGCGGGGCGCGCTGGTCTGGATGGGGGCGCAGCTGGGGCTTTCGGCGCTGATCCTGCTGAGTTTCAACAGCGCCGCGATCATCGCCGGGATCGCCGCGCTGCTGCCGGTGGCGGTCTATCCCTTTGCCAAGCGCTTTACCTGGTGGCCGCAGGTCTTTCTCGGTATCGCCTTCAACTGGGGCGCGCTGCTGGGCTGGCTCGCGCATGCGGGGCATCTGAGCCTCGCGCCGGTGCTGCTTTATCTCGCCGGGCTGTTCTGGACGCTGTTCTACGACACGATCTATGCCTATCAGGACATCGAGGATGACGCGCTGATTGGCGTCAAGTCCACCGCGCGGCTGTTCGGCGAAAATCCGGCGCCGTGGCTCAGGGGCTTTCTCGCCGCCTCGGTGCTGCTGATGAGCGCGGCGGTGATCGTGGCGCTGGCGCCGGGGGGCAATCCGCTGCGCCTGGCGGTGGCGCTTGGTGGGGCGTGGTTCTTCGGCTGGCACATGGCCTGGCAACTCGGCCGGCTCGACATCACCGATGCGCGCGCCTGCATGGTGCTGTTTCGCTCCAACCGCGACGCCGGGCTGATCGTCGTGCTGTTTCTTGCCATTGCCGCGATCGTGTAGGCTGGGCGATTGCCTTGGCGCGGATAAGCCAATAGGAAGGGGAGGCGGGCCGGGCACGTCCGCCTGGCGATGACCGGATGGCACGGCAAGCGATCACGAAGAGCGCCGCACGGACGGCAACGCGCAGCGAAGACAGAAGAAGTCGGAAGAAGAAGACAGAAGAACGAGCAACGACAGCCGAATGCGCCTTTTCCATCTCGCCCTGAATGCCGGTATCGTCCTGGCTGCTGGTCTGCTTGCATTGCTGGTCGCCTATCTGGCCGCCGGCGGTATCGAGCGTGCCACCTTGCGCGATATTTCCGCGCGTTTTGCCCTGCAGGGGGTCGAAAACGTGACCGTTTCCACTTCCGGGTTGCAGGTTACCCTTTCGGGAGAGGTGCAGAGCGAGGCGGCGCGTTTCCGGGCGCTCTCGGCGGCGGGCCAGGTGGTGGATAATGCGCGCCTGGTCGATCATATCGAGGTGGCTCCGCCCGAAGAGATCAGCCCGCCGGATTTTTCAGTAGAGATGCTGCGCAACGAGGACGGGATCCAGCTGATCGGGCTGGTCCCCCAGGCGGTCGATCGTGCGGCGCTGGCACGCAAGATTGCCCGGATCGGCGAAGGGGCGCGGGTGGTGGATCTGCTGCAGAGCGCCGATTATCCGGTGCCCGAAGGCTGGGAGCCGGCGCTGGACTTCGCCCTGGAGGCGCTGGCGCGCCTGGAGCGTTCGAAGATTTCGGCCGCGCCCGGGCGGGTGGCGGTCACGGCCATTGCCGGCTCGGCGGGCGAAAGGCGTGCGCTCGAGCGGGAGCTTGCGCGCCGGGTGCCGGGGGGACTGGAACTTTCGCTGGAGATCACGGCGCCGCGCCCGGTGCTTACTCCCTTCACCATGCGCGTCGAGATCGAGGCCGGGGCGGATGACGGCCAGGATGGCGGGGAAG